>CANIFK010000316.1 GCA_947466555.1 Acidobacteriota bacterium
GCGCGGCCGGAACCCCAAAGGCACGGCAGGAAGAGCAAGCAACACCCAAGGGGACGGTCCGGGCAGAAAACCCAACGCGACCACCCCAGTCCCAAAAAACAGGCCCGTCCCCAAAGACGCGCCAAAACCCGCAGCCGAAGAGCCGCGAGAAAGAACGAAAAAGAAAAACCAAAGGCGACGGTCCGGCCAGAAAACAACGCGACCACCCCAGTCCAACAATACAGGCCCGTCCCCAAAGACGCGCCAAAACCCGCAGCCGAACAGCCGCAGGAAAGAACGAAAAAGGAAAACCCAAGGGGCACGCTCCGGCCAGCCCCCCAGACCAACAAACACGCCCGCAGCCCAAAGCCGCAGGCAAAATGAGCAAACTTACTCCGCCAGCACCGCCCGGCGCAGTTCGTCATAATTCGACCGCGTAACCAACGCAAACCGGACCGGCATCCGCGTATACTCCTGCAGGCTCCGCTGAGCCTCCTCGGGAGGCAACTCGGTCGCCGCCAAAACCAACTCCCCCGCCTGCCGGCGGATCGGAATCACAGACATCTCCCGGACCACATGCGCAGGCAGCGACCGGGAAGTAGAAGGAGGAACCTCCCAAGGCCGCACCGTCGCCAGGGGAACACACAACTGCAGGCTCAGCGCCTCATACATCTCGTCCTCGCGCAGATCACCGCGGGCCACCATCCAGTCCGCCAGACGCTGACCGGCCGGCTTCGTCGCAATCGCCGCGTCCACCACCGCCTGCGCGCAGTAGTTCGACTGCACCAGCACCTCCTGCAGCGTCGGCCGGTGCGCCTCCAGCGCAAACCGGTTCGGGTACTGGTGGGCGGTCTTCAGCCAAACCAGCGGCTCCCCGCGCACGCGAGCGTTCCAATACCGCCACGTCGCCCGAGAAGCCGCCACGGTGTTGATCGCGTTCGCCAACGGGATCCGCAACGGCGAAATCACCGCCTGCCGCCACCCGTAGAACCGGTAGACGATCGCCGCCCGCGACAACGCCTGCAACGCCGCCATCGCCACCGTAAACGGCGCCAACGCCAGCACCAACGGCGGCAACGGCAGCGGCACAAACAGGCCGAGCAAGAAGAGGAAATTCGCCACCAGGCTGATCGGGTTGCCCAACAACCCCTTCCGGTCCCGCCAGTGCCACCACCACTGCCGCGCTCCGCCCTGCCAGCCATGGCGCTCCAGCCCCTGCCAGACAATCCCGGTCACCCACCGCGTTCGCTGCTTGGTGGCCGAATACCAGTCCCGCGGAAAGTACTCCCGGGTAGCAATCACATCGGGCCCGGCCGGTAGCAGAATCTGACGAAATCCCAGATTCCGCACCCGGAACCCGTTCTCATAATCTTCGGTCAGGCACCCGGGCTCAAAAATCCGGTTCTCCGCGCTAACCGCCAATCGCTCCAGCGCCCGCCGGCTGAACGCGGTGCCCACGCCCGCCGACGGCAGGAACCCGCCCAGCCGCGCGCGCACATACAAATCCCGTGACTGGAATTCACTGAATTCGTCAATATAGACGCCGTGAACCCATTCGCTCAACCCGGTTGGCAGGGGCAGGACCGGCACCTGAATCATGTCGTAGAAAGGAAGATGATCGTTGATGGATCGCAGCGAAAGCGGATGGATCAGGTCCTCGGCATCGTGAGTCACAATGGCGTCGAACCGCTCGCCCGACAACTCCTCCTGGAGCAGCATCTGCTGATAAATCCAGTTCAGACAATCGGCCTTCGACGTCGGCCCGTTGTGCGGAACCAGCGCCAGATGGACGTTCGGAAACCGCGCCTCCATCTCGCGAATGGCTTCCACGGTGGGCTCATCGTTCGGGTAGGCGCCGATGAAGATATGGAAGCGGGCATACTGAATCGCCGTGACATTGTGCGACACCATCTGCCGCACCACCGCCTCCTCCTGCCAAAGGGGAGTAAAGATTGCGATGTTCCGCTCCGGGCCACCGGACAGAACGGATGTGGCCGTCGCGCCGCGCTCCGAAAATCGTAGATAGACCCAGAGGACGAACAAAACCAAATCGTCAATGCCGCTCACAGCCAGCCAAATGGCCAGCGGGGAAAGGAGAAACGACAATGAGTCAAACAAATACACTTGTTAGATTAGTGGCCGACAGCGGTGGTAATTCTCACCCCAAAGACGCAAAAGTGCAGAAAAATCTTAAGTCCAGGCCCGCTAGGACGGGTTATCCTCTCGATAACGGCGCCAGCCGCGAACGCCAAGGAGGCCATCGACCCATGAACGGTGCCAATCGCCGCCAATTCCTGCAGTTTGCAGCCGCCGGCCTCCCAACCCTCCGGGCCGCCGAACCCGGCTTCCGGTTTGCCTTGATCGGGGACAGAACTGGCACGGCCGCGCCCCAGATTTACTCGCGCGTTTGGCGGGAGGTGAGCCTGTTCGGCCCCGACCTCGCCGTCTCCATCGGCGACACTATTCAGGGAGGCAACGACGCCACCGCCGCCAAGGAATGGCGCGAAATGGACGATGTTTGGCGCCGGTATCGACGGTTTCCGACCTATTTCGTACCCGGCAATCACGATATCTGGTCCGCCGAATCCAAACGCCACTTCGAGATCGAAGCCGGCCATCCGGCCGCCCACTCCTTCGTCCACGGCGGGGCGCTGTTCGTAATCCTCGACAACAGCCTGACCGACGCGCTGCCACCGGGCCAACTGGAATACTGTGAACGGACGCTCGCCCGCCATCGGGACCTCCGGCCGAAGTTCGTCTTCTGCCACCGGCCCAGCTGGCTGCTCGACGCTCGGGTCGGCAATCGGAATTTCGGCCTGCATACGCTGGCCCGGAAATATGGGGTCGACTACGTCATCAGCGGCCACGGACACCAGTTGGTGCACCTTGAACTGGACGGGGTTCGGTATCTGGAAATCGGGAGCTCCGGCGGGAGCATCGAGCGGGGTCTGAAGCTCGGCCAGGGGTTCAAGGAGGGGTGGTTCTACCACTGGATCTGGGCTCAGGTTCGGGACGGAAAGGTGGAGATGACGGTGAAGGAAACGACCGGGCAGGGCCGGGTATTCCGGTTAAGCGACTGGGGCCCGACAGGCCCCAAGTTCGATCCCGGCGACCCTGCCCTGCTTGATACTCCGCGCCTGTAGCGGCACGAAGCGTTGTACCCTGTGCCTATGCGTCTATTGGCCGTGGGTCTCGCTTCCCTCTCCTGTTTTGCCGCGATTCAGCCGCTAGCTGAACCGGCCATCTCGCCCGATCGGAAGGAGATCGCGTTCGTTTCCGGCGGCGATATCTGGACCGTCCCCGCGCAGGGCGGCGAGGGACGGCTGCTGCTCTCGAATGCCGCCAACGAATCCCGGCCGCTCTATTCGCCGGATGGAAAACGGCTCGCCTTCCTCTCCAACCGGGATGGCGCCGCCAACATCTACTTACTCGAATTCGCCACCGGCGCCGTGAGGCGGCTGACTTACTCCGACTCGGCCGAGATACTCGATAACTGGTCTCGCGATGGACAGTTTGTCTATTACTCCACCTCGGCCGGCGACGTCGGCAGCACATCCGATGTCTGGAGGGTTCGAGCGGATGGCGGCACGCCGGTCAAAGTATCGGCGGACCGGTATGCCAGCGAATTCCACGCGGCGCCGACGCCGGATGGGAAGCGGCTGCTGTTTGCCGCCCGGGGATTCGGTGCCACGCAGTGGTGGCGCAAGGGCCGGAGCCATTTGGACGAAAGCGAGATCTGGATTCTCGATGAGAACGCCACCGTGAAGGACCAGATGTTACTCGGACGAGGGGCCAAGCAGCTTTGGCCGCAGTGGATGCCCGATGGAAAGTCTTTCTACTTCGTCTCCGACCGGAACAATGGCCAGCAAAACGTACACGTCTACACGATGGGCAAAGGCGAGAAACAGATCACGACCTTCTCCAAGGGCCGGGTGCTCTATCCGAACCTGAGCAATGACGGCAAAACGCTGGTATTTGAACGGGATTTCGGTATTTGGAAACTGGACACGGCGACCGGGAAAACGGAACAAATCGCGGTCACGATGCGCGGTGTACCATCTGGGCCGGACCGCTCCGACCGGGTCACGATTACGAATGGATTCCGGGGCCTGGATGTGTCGGCCGATGGGAAGAAGCTGGCCTTTGCGGCTCGGGGCGAGATATGGGCCGCGGCTGCGAAGGATGGCGGCCCGGCGGTCCGGGTGACGCGGAGCGCGGACGCCGACGGCGAGGCGGCGTGGTCGCCGGATTCGACACAGTTGGCCTATGTCAGCGACCAGGATGGGTCACGGCAGGTGATGGTTTATGACTTCGGCAAGAAGGAGACCAAGGCGCTGACGACGGCGGCGCGGGTGCATTCCGGGCCGGCCTGGTCGCCGGATGGGAAGCGTCTGGCCTATACCGTGGACGGGGAGGACATCCGCGTCCGGACAATGGCCGATGGCAGCGAGAAGACGGTCTACACGGGCAAGTTCGGACGGCAGGGATTGAGCATGGCGTGGTCGCCGGATGGGGAGTGGCTTGCGGCGCTGTTGCCGGGGGTGAAGAACTTCCGGAACGTATGGCTGCTGAAGAGTGACGGGACGGCCAAGGAGCAGGTGAGTTGGGTGCCGAATACGTTTGGCGGGGATGTGACGTGGACGCCGGACGGGGCGTCGATCCTGTTTGCTACCGGCCAGCGAACGGAGACGCGACGGGTGGTGATGGTGGACCTGAAGCCGCGCGCGCCGGAGTTCCGGGAGGATGCGTTCCGGCAACTGTTTGAGAAGCCGGCGGCGGAGAAGAAGGCGGTTCCGAAGACGGAGTTAGTCAAAGAAGGGCTGCGGGACAGGGTGCGATACCTGCCGTTGGGGATGGACGCGAGTGACCTGGCGGTGAGTCCGGATGGGAAGACGCTGCTCTACGTTGGCGTGGTGGCGGACCAGGATAACCTATACAGCTTCTCGCTGGACCGGGCGGCGCGGGAGCGACCGACTCCGCGGCAGATTACTTCGACGGCTACGCCAAAGAGTTCGCTGTTCGTGAGCGCGGACGGGAAGAGCGTTACGTATTTGGAGGCAGGGCGAGTTACCGCCATCGACTTAGTGGCAAGGGTGCCGCGTCCGATCGCGGTGACGGCGGAGTTAGTGGAACGGTTTGAAGATACAAAGATGGCGGTATTCCGGCAGGCTTGGATGCGAATGCGGGATTCCTTCTACGACCCGCAATTCCACGGGGCCGATTGGACGGGGGAGGTGAAGCGCATCTACGGGGAGGCGGTGTCCGGTGCGCGTACGGCCGAAGAGATGCGGCGGGTCTTGAACCTGATGGTGGGAGAGTTGAATGCCTCGCATCTGGGAGTGAGCGGGCCGTTCGGTCCGCCGCAAGCTGTATTTGGGCATCTGGGGATTGACTGGGAAGAGCAGAGCGGGAAGCTGGTCGTTTCGGAGATATTGCCGCGAGGACCGGTGGCGCTGGCTGGGGGCGTCGCGGTTGGGGATGTCATCGCGACCGTCAACGGGACGGCGGTTGGCGGACCGGTGAATCTGCAGTCGTTATTGGAACGGCAGACAGGAAAAGAAGTGACGCTGGGACTGGGGAATGGAAAATCGGTGCGCGTGTCGCCGATTTCGCTCCAGGCTGAGAAGGCGCTCCGATATAACTATTGGACCAAGCAGCGGCGGGACTTAGTTAGTAAGTATAGTAACGGACGGCTGGGCTATGTGCATATGTATGATATGGGCGATGAGTCATTGGCCGGTTTGATCCGGGACTTAGACGCCGAGACGCAGGGCAAGGATGGTGTTGTGGTGGATGTGCGGAATAACAATGGCGGGTATGTGAACGCCTACGCACTGGATATTTTGACGAGGCGGAACTATCTGAACATGCAGCCGCGGGGGCTGGAAGCCGGTTCGGCGCGGGCGGCGCTTGGCCAGCGGGCGATTGAGAAACCTACAGTGTTGGTGACCAATCAGCATTCGTTGAGTGACGCCGAGGATTTCAGTGAGGGGTTCCGGGCGCTGGGGTTAGGGAAGATTGTCGGGGAGCCGACGGCTGGGTGGATCATTTACACGGGCAACCAGCCCCTGCTGGATGGGTCGACAATCCGGGTGCCGTCGATCCGGATCACGACGGCCAAGGGCGAGAATATGGAGTTGAATCCGCGGCCGGTGGACGTGCCGGTGGCGCGGCCGATGGGGGAGAGCTATCTTGGGGTCGATTCGCAGTTGGAGGCGGCGGTGAAGACGCTGCTGGGGCAGTTGCAGGGCCTTGGTTGAGTTGTATGGACGGTATCAGGGAGGTCCGTGATTTAGGACTTCCCCGGTAGCACGGCTCCAGGGAAAATCTGGGGCGAGTTGGCGGGGGATTTGCGAGGTCGGCGTCGGCAGGGTCCGTGATTTGGGGATTCTACTGGCAGCCGGTTTCCAGGGAGAATCTGAGC
>CANIFK010000317.1 GCA_947466555.1 Acidobacteriota bacterium
CACCGCCTGGTATGTAATCCGGTCCCCGCGGTTATACGAGATCACCCCATAAACCACCACCAGAACCGCCACAATCCCAGCCAGAATATACAGCCCCATCCGCGACTCGCCCGCGTCGCCAATCCGCGCCCCGCCCACCATCGCCGGCGTCGGAATATCAGCGTCCTCAATCGGCGCCGCTGAAACCGGCCCCTTCGGCATCGAAATCACTCTCCGCTCATGCGGCCGCAGGATCCCCGCGGCATACTCCAACTCCCGGTCCAACCCCACAATCATCACCGGCTCGTCCACCGCCGACACCTTGCCCAGGAACCGCCGCGGCACCCAGATCTCGTTCTGATCCTTCGTATTGTGGACCAGAATCTCCGACCAGGTGGCCTCCTGCAACAGCCACTCATTGTGCTCAATCCCCAGAATCGGAGGGTAGAAAGAGAACGCCCGCCCGCCCAGGCCATCGAGTTCCGGAATAGGGTTCGCTGCGGACATGCCTTATTCTACTCTTCCCGCGCCTAGCGATTTCCCAGGTTCAGAACCACCACACCAAACAGGATCATCCCCACGCCGATAAACTTGTTCTTCGTCAACGGCTCCTTGAAAATCAGCCGCGACCAGATCAGCGTCCACAGATACCCCAACGAAACCATCGGGTAGAGAATCGTCAATTCCCCGCTCTTCACCGCCACCGTGTACATGCCGAAGGACGTCAGGTAAATGACAATCCCCACGGGCAACCGCCAGTTGGAGATCAGGCCTTTGACCGAACGCTCCAACCGGTCCGCGCCGGCCTTCAGGAACACCGTGCCGAACGAGCCGATAAAGGAGGCAAACAGCACCAGCAGAATCGAGGAAAGCGGAGTCTTCACGAGTCCTTGTCCTTCCGGCCCAACACGGCCACGCCAAGCACGATGAACACCAGCCCCAGGAACTTAAACACGTTGATCGTCTCGCCCAGGAACCCGACCGACAGGATCGACACCCAGACATAGGTCAACGCAATGATCGGATACAACACCGATAACTCGCCATACCGTAGCGCCAACACCAACAGAATCGTGCTGATCCCATAACAAGCCAGCCCGCCGAACAGCGGCAGATTCGTCAGAATCTTCCAGGCAATCAGCGGCGCCTGGCTCAACACGCTGCCACCCGTCGGGTCCAACACAGGCGGCATCATGTTGGTGCCCTGCTTGATCAGCATCTGGGCGGCTGCACCTAATATCGTGCAACCCACCACCATGATGTTGCCCTTCAACCGATTTCGTTTGGAAGGGGAGGCCGGCGCGGCGGCGGTTGTCGGAACGTTACTCACAAAGAAACATCATATCAGCGCTCGGGACGCTCATCGTTTCTTTTTCTTCGGGTCCGGTTTCTTGGCCGGCTTGCCGCCACCGATCTGGAATACCTCGACGGCGTCCGCATGGGCCGGATCGGCACCCGCCGCGGCCGGGGCAGCCGATGGCTCCGGCGGCGGCGCCAACTCGATCTCGGCCGGCGCGCACATCCCCGCCTGCACCTGGAACGAGGCCACCGTCGTCCACTTCCCGCCCTCGCGTCGCTCCACCTGGTGCGCCTTGGTGGCTCCGTTGGCGTGCAACCGCCAGGCCGCGCTCGGCACCCGGTCGAACTTCACCGGCGGCGGCGCCGTGGTGATCTGCTGAATGCTCCAGCTATCCCCGCCCGTCTTTGATTCGAGCAGCGCATACCGCCCGCCCTCGCCCGATTGCGCCCGGTCCACCAACACCCGCCCCTCATTGGCGCTGGTGAAGTGGAACTTCTCAATGGATCCCAAGTGCGGATCGCTGAACACCGCCCGCTGACGCCACGTCTTCCCGCCGTCGTTGGTCACCAGGAAGAAGGGGTCCCGCGGCAGCGACGCAATCACCTGCCCGCTGATCCACCCCGTCGCCAGATCGGCGAACTGCATCTGGTCGAGCGCCGCCTGCCGAATCCGCGGATGGCTCTCCGTCCACGTCCGGCCGGAATCGTCGCTGGTCAGTACGATCGACGACAATGTGGCCGAATCGGTATGCAAATTCCCCGCCAGATTCATCCGCGCGCCCAACACCTCCAGCCCGCTCAGCTCCAGGTAAACCGGGCACGGAGAATCGGCCGAGCAGCTCATCCCCAAACTCTGGATGTCTTCTTCGGTACAGGAGACCGGAACCTTCAACGGCTTGCCCTCGAACACCAACGCCGCCGGGGCCGCCGGAGGCGCCGGTGGATCGGTCTGAGCCCCCGCCGGAAAGACAAGCAGCAGAACTGCCACCAGTTGACGCATCATAGATATTATGCGCATACGCGTGCGCGTCCCTCAGGACGGCGAAGAGAAACCGGTGGGCCTATTCGGCTGGCTCAAGGGCTTGTTTACCAGGCCCGATCCTCCCACGCCGCCCGCCGCTCCGGCGCCCGCCGGCGACAAGCGCTGGGCCCAGCACGGCTCGACCCGCTACTTCACCGCCGGACGGCTCTGCATCCGCACCCGCGGCGAGTGGGAGTCGGAATACCTCTTCGACGTGGACGCCAACGGCCAAACCCAGCAAATCCGCGTGGTTCTACCGGAGTCCAACGTCGCCACCTGGGAAAAGGCCACGGACGCCCGCATGCCCGAAGCGCTGCGGTTACGGCTGGCGCGGGAGACACTCCACGCGCTGCTCGATCTCGAACGGTACCCGTCGGCCATCCACGTGAACCCGCTCGAGATCGAAAACGCCAAGTTGTAAAATCAGCGCCGGGCGCTGGCCACGATCGGCGCCGCCAGCACTGGAGCCGGTACCGCCTCTTCCACCACGATCTTCTTCGGCCGCGCGTCCAGCTTCTTCGACAGCAGGTCCAGCCGCATCTTGGCGTACTTCGGCGTGCCGGGTTTGACTCCGGTTTCGAGCACTTCCTCTTCGGTCATCTCGTGCTCCACCATCAGATACTTCTGCAGGTGATTCTTCAACCGGTCCTGCACCATCCTCGCGTCGCTCTTATAAAGCAGGTAGAGGATCTGCGCGCCGGTGCCCTTGGAGGCCGCGGCGTAGACCTTCGACGGCCGCGTCAGCGACGGAGACTTCATCTCCTTCTCCAGCTTCTTCGCGCCGTCCTCCAGCTTCTTCCACGCCGCCACTTCAGCCTCGGTCAACGCACAGGCCTTCGCCAGCGCCGTACGATCGTTCTTGGTCAGCTTCTCGGTCAACACCGTCAGCACCAGCGACAGGTTGTCCACCGGGAACTCCAGCTCCAACGGCACGTTCAGCCGCGCCTTCTGCAGCTTCTGCAGCCCGGCGTGGTTTACTTTGTCGCCGGTCAGCGCCGAACAGAACAGGGGCAGCAGCTTCTCTTCGTCCAGCAGCTTCACGATGTCGGCCGAGTTGGCCTCGTTGGCCAGGTTGCGCAGCTCGCGGCCCAGCGCCTCGGCCGGGATCTTCTGCTCCAGCTTCTGGTCGCGGACGTTCTGATACTGGCTCTGCGTCTTCTCGCTCAGCGTGAAGCCCATCCGGATGCGGTAGCGGAACAGCCGGAACATCCGCGAGGGGTCATCGTAGAGCGTGTACTTGCCGGCAATCCGCAGTTCTTTGTTCTGCACGTCGCCGATGCCGTTCGCCGGGTCCACCAGCAGCCCGCGCGACTGGCGGTTGAGCGAGATGGCGATCGCGTTGATCGTAAAGTCCCGGCACAGCAGGTCTTCGTGGATCGTGGCCGCGGAGATCTGCGGCTTCGACGCCGGCTTCGGATAAACTTCCTTCCGCGCCATGCCAATGCGGACGGAGACGTGACGGGGGAACATCATCTCGGCCAGGCCGCGCCGCGTGTCGATCTCGCCCAGTTCGGCTTCGCCCTTCTTGGCCAGCGCCTTGGCCAGCGCCACCGCGTTGCCTTCCACCGTGAAATCCAGATCCTGGATGGGGAATCCGCCCAGCATGTCGCGCAGCGCCGCACCGGTCAGATATAGCGGCAGATTGGCTTCGTTGGCTGCTTCCTGCACCTTGTGAAACGCCACCATCTGGGCAGCATTCAGGTGACTCTCAACCATGAACATGTAGTCGCTCATCGATTCGCTCCAACTCCCTTTCGCGCACACGCGCCGTTCGCGGTCATGCGCGCGGATGATGCTGATCCACCACCGCTCGCAAACGGCCGCGAGCGACGTGGGTATAGATCTGGGTTGTACCTATGTCGGCGTGGCCGAGCATGGTCTGTACGCTGCGAAGGTCCGCCCCACCTTCGAGCAAATGAGTCGCAAAAGTATGCCGCAACACGTGCGGGCTGAGGTTGTGGAATAGACCGCACGCCTTGCCATGCGCGGCCAGTAACTTCCAGAATCCTTGCCGGGTCATCTTCGATCCGCGGCTGGTCACAAACAAATACCGGCTCGCCCGCCCCGCCAAAATCGCGGGCCGGCCTCCGGTGATATACGTCTCAATTGCGCTCATCGCCGACTGGCCCATCGGCACCAGCCGCTGCTTATTCCCCTTGCCCGTCACCCGCAGGTAGCCGAGCGAAAGGTTCAGATCGTTCAGTTCCACCCCGCACAACTCGGTCACGCGCAGCCCGCTGGCATACACCAGCTGCAACATGGCCCGATCGCGGATGCCGAGCGGCGTGTCGGCGGCCGGCGAAGCCA
Organism: Acidobacteriota bacterium; assembly: GCA_947466555.1. GTDB lineage: Bacteria > Acidobacteriota > Terriglobia > Bryobacterales > Bryobacteraceae. The sequence continues at coordinate 4,607 of CANIFK010000317.1, forward strand.
GCAACTTCTCCAGATCGCCCGCGTTCAGATAATGCGGCAGCGCCTTGCCGATCTTCGGGGAGGCCAGCAACTCGGTGGGGTTGTGATCGAAGACCTTCTCGCGCTGTAAGTGGAGGTAAAAATTCCTCAGCGTCGTCAAATGGCGCGCCACGCTACGGCCCGAGAGTTTCGCCTTGTAAAGCGAGTCGATATACGCCTGGACGTGTTCGGGTGTTTCAGGGACAGAGGCGTCCCCACCGCCGGAATAGAGAGAATATCGCTCCAAATCCCGGGCGTAAGCGGCAATCGAATTTTGAGCGAGTCCCTTTTCCATCCGGCAAAAGTCAAGAAAAAGACGGACTTGCACTCCGAGCGAACCCGTACGGGCCATCCTGCCAATGATACAATAATGCAGAAAATGTTTGGAAGTGGTCTGGAAAACACGTGAGTGGATCGACGAACAAACGGGTACGGGTCCTTCGTTTTGAACGCGAACCTGTAGACGGTTTTGTTCACCCGCAAACCTTCCAAACGCCGACGGGCGTAGAGATGTTAAGCCGGGACGGCAACATCATCAACCTGCCCTACCAGGAGATCAAAGTCCTTTGTTTTGTTCAGGATTTCGATGAAGAGATCCCGGACCTGAACAACCGGACCTTTGCCAGCCGGCCGAAATCGAGCGGGTTGTGGGTGCGCATGAGCTTCCGCGACGGCGCGCTGCTCGACGGCATTCTGCCCAACAATCTCATGAACATGGAGCCGCACGGGTTTACGCTCACTCCGCCCGATTTGGCGGTGACGCCCCAGCGGGTTTTCGTTCCGAAGGCGGCATTGAAGACCATGCACGTCCTCGCGGTGGTGGGTAGCGGACTGGGCCGAACGAAGAAGCCCGACGAACGCCAGATCTCCATCTTCGACGCCTAACCACCCCAAGTACCACAGACAAACCCGAAGCCTAAGCCCAAAAATGAGGTGTCTGACACCAGTTTATTGCTTTTGTGTGACGGGGAGCAGGAAGACGTTCTGGGTGGAGCTCACGGCCAGAAAACGGGTACCCGTTCCGTCGAAACGGCCCGCCAAAATATTCCCGTCCAACTGCCAGCGGGCGCGCTCGGCCATCTTCGTCGTTTCGTAAACCCGGATGTCGCCGGGTTCATTCTCCACGCACATCCACTTCCCGTCCGACGACGCCGCGATCAGACGGCCGAACACCCGGCCCATACTCTGCCCCCGGCCCAGGACATACACGTGGACACGGTTCTCGGCGTCCCCGACGAAGACCGTTTCCCCCTGCACCCGGATCCGCTGGGGGTGAACGGCCGGTTCTTCGATTCCGATCCACCCAAGCTCTTTACCATCGCGCGCCCCAAGCAGCCGCAGAATCCGCCCGGCCGGCTTGCGCCCCTCAAACAGCCGCTCCCGCACAGCGGGACTCCGCAGGGCCTGCTTCGCCGTCTTCGACTCGATCGGGAACACCGTCACCACCACCTCGTCGCCCGTAAAGGTCTCGGCGGCGTCGGGCGCGAAAGTGGTCTGCCAAAGGACGGCACGGGTGGCCGTGTCACGGACAGTAATCGAATCCCGCCGCTTGTCCCCTTCCCCCGTGGCGGTGAACTGGTAGAGGACCGGCCCGCGCAGCAGGTGCCGCTCGCCCTCGGGCAGCTTCCAGGCATCGGCAACCCGGGCCGACGGCCCCTCGACCACCAAAATCTGCCCAGGCGTATTGAGTTGCAACCGGCCATCGTCCCGAAACCGGGCGGAGGTGGCGGGCCCGAGCATCGCGGGGGGCTGGCTGCCGTCCAGGGTCCAAACCCCA
>CANIFK010000318.1 GCA_947466555.1 Acidobacteriota bacterium
CCAGCAGGAAGTCGGCAAATGCGTTGCCGCCCGCTCCCGTCGGTCCGTTCTTCGTCGCGTTGTTCTCAAAGCCGAACGAACCGCGCGCGAACTGGTTGCCGTCCTGGTTGAACTGGTCCTTGCGGATTTCCCCGCCGAACCGGAACGTGTGCTTCCCGCGAATCCACGACGTGTTGTTCAAGAACTGCATCGAGTTGTTCTTGTTCTCGTACGGACCCTCGGAATCGTCACCGATGCCGCTGTAGTTCTGGATACCGATCGAAGGAATGCCCCACGTAATCGGCGCGCCCGTGTTCAGCCCCGGAATCGCCAGTTCTTTCACAACATCCCGCACCCCGGCCAGTTCGCGCGCCGTCGAGTTGTAGAAGCGCGTATAGCCAAAGCGCGTTTCGTTGACGATGTTCGGCGTCAACGTGCGCGTGTTCGAACCCATGTACTGCTCAACGTTCGTCAAAACCTGCGAACCGTTCAGCTTCAACCCCTGGTTGAACTGCACTTCGTCGCCCCAGCTGTAACGGCCGGACCACTGCGATTTGGACGATTCCACGAAGTCCATACGCAGAATGAACTGATCGCGGTTGATCGGCGCGCCCTGCGACTGCTGATAGTTGTTCACCAGCCCGGGCAAATTCGGCTGCCGGTAGAATTCCAGAAGCTTCGTCGACGTCGACTGAATCCTGCTCGCCGGGATCGTGTTCCCCGGGAACGGCGTCGCCGTGATCACGCCATTGGCGCCCGCCACGCGCGTGTTCGGGTCGAAAATGCCGCCCGCCACTTCGTTGAAGTTCCCGCTCTGCATCGCCGAAGTCGGCAATGTGTACAAGGACTGCGTACCGCGCCGTTGCCGGAACGCTTCATAGTTGCCCATGAAGAACAGCTTGTCTTTCCCGTTGAAGATTTTCGGGATGATCACCGGGCCGCTGAATGTGCCGCCGTACTGGTTCCACTTGAAGGGATCCTTCGGCGGACGAGCCGTCCGGAACGCATAGTTCTTGGCGTCCATCTTTTCGTTCCGCAGGAACTCAAACGCCGTCCCGTGGTACTGGTTGCCGCCGCTCTTGGTCAACACGTTGATCTGCGACGTCGACCGGCCGAACTCAGCCGGATAAATACCTGTCTGCACCTTGAATTCCTGCAGCGCGTCAATCGACGGCTGAATCACGAAGGTGTTGAAGTTCGGATCGGTGTTCTCCACACCGTCCAGCGAATAGTGGTTGAACGAGCTACGCTGCCCGCCCACCGCAATGCTGTTTTCCGACCGGAAACCGCCCTGCCGCGAACGCGCCTGGCCGGCCGACGGGAACCCCGTCGAAGTGTTCGGAGCCAGAGAAACCAGCTGCAAGTAGTTGCGCCCATTCAGCGGCAACTCCACAATGCGCTTGTTCTCGACCACCGTGCCCAGCGTCGCATTCTCTGTCGTCAACAGCGTCACTGTCCCGGAAACTTCAATCGTTTCCGATACCGCGCCCACCGTCATATCAAGGTCCAAACGCACCGTCTGCTGAACCTGCACTTCCACCTGTTTGGCGGCGGCGGATTTAAAACCCTGCTTCTCCGCGCGCAGGTTGTACAAACCCGGCGCCAGCGAGGGAAAACTATAAACGCCCGAATCGTTCGAGGTCGCGGTACGAACGGCGTTAGTCGCCGCGTTGGTAATCGTCACTGTTACTCCGGGAACGTTCGCGCCGGATGTGTCGCGAACCTCGCCGGTAATTTCACCAAAGGTCTGGCCGAACGCGGGCAAACCCAGAAGCAGGCACACGAGTGCCCAAGCAACGTACTTGGTTTTCATCAAAAATGGACTCCCTGGAAAGATTGTTTCCGTATGGTTACGGTACAAAACCGATTAGGGGGTTGGCAACTAAATCCAAATTAACGAAAGCAACCACGCCCAACCCTGCACGGTGGGCGTGGTTGTCATCGTTGGCCACGCTACGACGATGGGTAACCACCGCGGCGAATCGGCTTGGCGGATTATGTCGCATGTAACGCCCGGAGGCAAGCGGGGGTGATACTCTTGCCAAATCGATTTCGAGCTTCCATACAGCATGCGCGCGCTTCTTCTCCTATTAACCCTCTGGCCCCTGGCCGCTCAAACTCCGCCCAACCCCGCCGTCTCCGGCGCCTGGGTAGCCGACGAAGCCGCCATGCTCTCCGAGCCCGATCAATCCCGCCTCCGCGCCCTCCTCCAGCGTATCCACCGCCGTACCGACGCCCAGATCGTCGTCCTCACCGTCCCCCAAATCACCGGCATGGGCTCCCGCGACTACGCCACCAAACGCTTCCGCGATTGGCGCCTCGGCAGCGCAGAAAAGAACGACGGCGTCCTCCTCCTCCTAGCCCGCCAGGAACGCGCCATCGAAATCGTCACCGGCACCGGCCTCACCAAATCCCTCCCCGTGCCCATCCTCGCCGACATCATCCGCGTAAGCATGGTCCCCACCCTCCGCGACGGCCAACCCGCCGACGCCCTCGCCAAGGGCATCAAAGACATCGCCGCCCAACTCGCCGGCTTCTCCCGCACCACCCCCATCCCCACCCCGCTCCTCGCCGCGCTCGCCCTCCTCGGCGCCGCCCTCGGCATCGCCGCCACCATGCTCCTCTGGCGCTTCCGCCGCCGGCCCCTCGCTCTCCCTCCCTCCGGCCGCGTCCCCGCCGTTAGCTACTACGAAGGCGACGACTACAGCCTCAATCGATTTCGCGACGACAAACCCGAAAAGTTCTACCGCTTTCAAGGCCCCCGCCTCTCCGGCGACTCGGATTCCTACCCCCCTCATCTCCTCTGGGGCGCCGCACTCGGCCTCGCCCTCGCCGCCGCCGGTCTCGCCGGCCTCGCCGTCACCGCCATGCACCCCGATCTCGAACCCTCCTTCTGGCTGCTCGCCATCGCCATCGGTCTCCTCTGCCCCCTCGCCGCCTTCGCGCTCGGCCCCGTCAATACAGGCGATTTCGAAGCCATGCCCATCCTCGCCGCCATCATCGCCATCGTCGGCGGCGCCATCCCCGCCTACGCCGCCACAAAGTATCTCGTCTCCGACTATGCCCTCGCCACCTACCTCGCCCCCGCCGCCGTCGCCCTCGTCAATCTCGCCACCGGCTACATGATCATCCGTGGCTTCTACGGCTGGACCCCCGAACGCTTCGCCTGCCAATCCTGCGGCGGCGCCATTCGCCCCCTCACCGCCGAAGAAACCACCGCCGCCCTTCCCCCCTGGGGCAAGCAGGCCGCCCAATCCGCCCTCGTCCGCTTCCGCGGCTGGCGCTGCGCCACCAAATGCCCCGGCGAATACATCGCCTTCGCCGCCGCAAGCAAAGACGCCATGTGCGAAAAATGCAAAACCCCCACCCGCGTCCAATCCACCAAAGGCGGCTTCCGCGTCCGCACCTGCCAGCTCTGCGGCGCCGCTGAACGCACCAAACTCCCCAAGTCCGGCTCAAGCTCCGGTGGCGGCTACTACGCCGACAGCTCCTCCAGCTACGAAGCCCCCGCCGCCTCCAACACCGACCCCTACCAAAACGACCAATGGCAACACCGCTACGACGACCCGCCGTCCACCCCCTCCGGCGGCTCCACCGATGGCGATGGAGCCAGTGGCAACTGGTAGCCTATTGCGCCGCCGGAAACACCTGCGACACCAAAAACGCCAGCATATCGGTCGTATTCGCAATCTGCTTCACAATCGGCAGCCCGCCCGAATGTCCGCCCTCGGTGTCGTAATGCAATAGCACCGGCTTGCCCGAAGCCGTCGCCGCCTGCAACCGCGCCGCCATCTTCCGCGCATGCAACGGGTCCACCCGCGTATCCGCGTCCCCGGTGATAAACATCGTCGCCGGATACTTCACGCCATCTTTCACCCGATGATACGGCGAATACGCAAACAGCGTCTGAAACTGCTTCGGATCCTCCGCCGACCCATACTCCGGCGTCCAGTACCGCGCCACTTTAAACAAATGGAACCGCACCATATCCAGTAGCGGCACCGCGCAAACAACGGCCCCATACAGCTCCGGCCGCTGCGTCATCGCCGCCCCCACCAGCAACCCGCCATTCGATCCCCCATAAATCGCCAACCGCTCCGGACGCGTATATTTATTGGCGATCAACCACTCCGCCGCCCCAATGTAGTCGTCAAAAACGTTCTGCTTCTTGTCCAACATCCCCGCCCGGTGCCACTCTTCCCCGAACTCCGCCCCGCCCCGCAAATTCACAGTCACCACCGCCCCGCCATGCTCAATCCACCACGCATACGTCGCGCTGAACGACGGCGTCGAACTCAACGCAAACCCGCCATACCCATACAGCAACGTCGGCATCGATCCATCCAACTTCCGGTCCGCCCGGTGCGCCACAAACATCGGCACCTTCGTCCCGTCTTTGGACGTAAACCACTTCTGCGTCACCGTCACCGCCTGCTTCTCCACCGGCACCTTCTGCCGGTAAAACTCGCGGCTCGCCCCCGTCTTCACCGAATGCAAAAAAGTGGTCGGCGGATCCATGAAGGAACGGAACGTCGTGAACGCCACATCGTCGTCCCACGCCCCGTTCAAATTCGTGCCCGACCCAATCCCCGGAAACTTAACCTCCCTAACCAGTTTCCCCGCCGGCGTATAAACACGCGTTTTCGCAATCACATTCTCCAGCGAATTCAGCGCAATATGCCCACCCACCAGCGACATCGATTCCACATTCCACTGCGTCTGCGGAACGATCTCTTTCCAGTTCTCCCGCTCCGGCCGCGCCAGGTCCACCGCCAGCACCCGGTGCCGTGGCGCATTCCAATTCGTCAGCAAAAACAGCGTATTTCCGCCAATCCCCCCGTCAAACGTCGCCTTAATATCGGTGTTAATCGGAATCAACTTCCGGTCCGCCAGCCGCAGCACGTGCACCACGTCCATCTCGCTCGCCGCGCCCAGCATCGTCTGCAGCAACAGGTACTTCCCATCCGGAGACAGCTCCGACCGCAATAAATGGCTCTGCCCCAAATCCCCGCCAAAAATCAGCTGCGGCGCCTGCCCAAACGTCTGCTCATACAACCGCGGCCCGTCCTTCGTCGCAATCGCAAAAATCGCCCCCTTCGCCCCCGGCAACAAGTTCACCGAAAAGAACCGCGCCCGCGGCAGCACATCCCCAAACTCCTTCTTCCCCGCAACCTCCAGGAAGTGGACCTCCAACTCATCCTCGCCGCCCTTGCGAATCCCATACGCCAGCCGCTTCCCATCGGGGCTGTAGTCCATCACCGTAATCGATTTCGACCCGCCCCACGCGTTCGGATCAATCAGCACTTCGTCTTTCCCACTAGCCCCGTGCCGCACCAACAACACCGACTGGTCCTGCTCCGGCGAGCGCCGGATGAAGAAGAAGTTCTCCCCCACATGGCTCACGTCCTGGGACTCCACACGCATCAACTCTGTCAGCCGCTTCACAATCCCCGCCCGCTGCGGCACCGCGTCCACAAAGGTGCGCATATACCCAATCTGCCCCTTCAGCCAAGCCCGCGTCTCCGGGCTCTGCTGGTCCTCCAGCCACCGGTACGGGTCCGGCACCGATACGCCGTGCAGCATATCCACGGTCGTGTCTTTACGAGTCTCAGGGGGCGGCGCGGCAAAAAGTGTCATAACGAAGAAAGGGGTAATGAGGGTTCTCATAGGTCCTGGTAGCGGGTTAGCTGAATGTGGTTTTCATCAAGCGCGGCCCGCGTCAGCGGATCGCACAATGCGGCAAGCTCCGCCGCCCGGCTCTGTTTCAGCCGCGTCGGCGCGTTCATCAACTCAGGCGTGCACTGCCCCGGATGCGTCATCAGTTCCGTAACGCCCTCCGGCAGCCCTGCAAATAAAGCCTGCAAATCACTCGTCGAATACCGGCCCGTCAACGCGAACCCGGCAAAATGATTGGTCACCCGGAACGGCGAAAGGTCCATCGCCCGCGCCCGGTCCCGTACCAGAAAATTCGTCAACCGCGTCGCCAGCGGCGCCCGGAACGGCAGGTCCAAATCCAGCGGCCGCCGCAAAAACCGGATCCCAAACTCCTCCGCCACAATCCGCACCGCCCGGCATACCGGTGCCAGCAAATGCGTATGTTTATGCGTGTCCGCGTGCAACGGCGTCAACCCCGCCGCCCGCACCTTCGCCGCCTGTGCCGCCAGCTCCCCGTACAGGTCCAGCTTCCCGCCATACACCGCCCGCACCAGCGCCGGAACGTCCTTCGGCAGCGGCTCCCCGCTCACCAATGAGCGCCCGCCAACCAACACGAAATGCACGCCGATATCCAACGTCGGCGTCTCTCCCGCCAGCCGCACAGCGTCGTCAAAGGCGTCCCCATTCGCCATCAGCGTCGTCGCCGTCAGAATGCCCTTCGTGTGGGTTTCCACAATGCCCGCGTTCACGTCGCGCGTGAATCCA
>CANIFK010000319.1 GCA_947466555.1 Acidobacteriota bacterium
CGCCGGTCTTCCGGCTCCTTGGGACGAATGGAGATCAGGTCCTCATCGGCCGACATCCAGTTCACCATGTTCAGGAACATGTCCCGGTTGCCGTAGCGGTTCAACATCGCCAGGCTGGCCCAATCGACGGAGCCAACCACGACAACGCGGCCCTGCTTCTTGATATCGCCGCCCCCGCCGACGGTGGTCACGGCGCCAACGACGAACGGACCCGTGCCATCCTTCGGCGGCGGGCCGGCCTGCAGTTTGGTCAGGTCCAGCGTCTTGGTGGCGAAAGCGTCGGGCGCGGTGCCGAACAACTTCTCGGCGCCCTGCTTCAACTCCAGGCTGCGGGCCAGCGGGATCAACGCCGGCAACCCGCGCATGTCGCGCACAATCGGATGCTGGGAGAAATCGTCGATGGCGACCACGGCCTGGCCCGACGGATCGAACAGCAGGTTGCTGTTTACCTGAATGTTCCAACCGGCCAGCAAAGCGAAGAGCTTGGCGTTCTCATCGGTATCTTCGCGCGCGCCCTTCAGCGCCGGAGGCAGCAGGAACATCGCGTCCCCGCCCTTCTCCACAAACGCCTTGATGGCGGCGACGGCTTCGTCGTTATACTCGCGCCGCGCGCCGGCCGAAAGCAGGATCGTGCAGGCCGCGGGAATCTCGGCCTTCTCCAGAATCTTCACCGTCTGCGTCTTGTAGTTGTTGCGTTCGAGCGCGGCCTTCACGCCGGTGAAGCTGGCCGGGTCGGCCCCTTCCAACGCACGTTCCCCGTGCCCGTCCAACGAACACACCATCTGCTCGCCGGCCTGCTGCATGCGCACCATGGCGCCAGTGATCTCTTGTTCGGTAACAGCCTTAGCCTCTTCGCGGCGCGTGCCGTTGTCCAGGATCAGCGTGCCGTAGCTGCGGGCGCCCGCCGCCTTGGCCTTCGCCGGATCTTTATCGGGGTCAATGTATTCCACTTTGAACTTCGTGGACAGATTGGCGTAGCGGTCCAGCATGCCCTTGCCTTCTTCAAACCGGTTGGTCCGGTGGAAGTAGTAGGCGTGCAGTTCGCTCTTCAAACCGGTCACCACTTTTTCGGTCTGATCGGAGAGAGAGAACTTCTTGTTGGCCGTCGTGTCGAAGGACTTGTTATTGCGGTCCGCCAGCACGTTGACGACGATGAGTACGGCGAGGAAGATCGCCACATAGAGGCTCGTGTAGGCCGTGAATTTGATTTGCCGGGATGCTGCCATGGTTATGCCCTCCACCGCAGAGATTCCAGCGAACGCGCGGTTAGGAAGATGCCCAGCGCGATCACGGAGAGAAAGAAAACAGTGTCTTTGGTGTCGATGACGCCACGCGCGAACGAGTTAAAGTGCGCGGTCAGCGACAGGTACGCCAGCACCTTCGCCCAGCCATCGGCCTTGAACGTCGTGGCCCAGTCGAAGGTCCAGAACAACAGGCACATGCCGAAGGTCGTGGCGCCCGCGACGATCTGGTTGCGAGTGGTGTTCGAGATGAACATGCCGATGGCGAGCAGTGCCCCGCCCTGCAGGAACATGCCGAGATACGCGGTGGCGAGAGGCCGCCAATCGGGGTTGCCGAACATGAACGTGAAGCTCAGACAGAACAGTTTGACGCCCAGGATGCAGGCGTACATGCCCATCGCGCCCAGCCATTTGCCGAGGATGATTTCCATGTCGGTGACCGGCGAGGTGATCAGCAGTTCGATGGTGCCGGAGCGCTTCTCTTCCGCGAAGAGGCGCATGGTAATCATGGGGATGAGGAACAGCGAAAGCACGCCGGCGTTGGAAACAACCGGGGCAATCACATAACCGTTCAGGTCCGCCGGGCCTTGCCCCTGCATCGACATTTCGATGAAGTTGGCGATGGCGATCAGCGAGAACCAGCCGGAAATCAAAGCGTAGATGGCCAGCAGCGCGTAGGCGATGGGCGAGACGAAGTAGCTCTTTAGCTCTTTTTGAGCGATGGCAAGTATGTTGCTCATGCGGCTTCTCCTTTCTCAATTTCTTCTTCCACTTTTGCTTCATCCGCTTTATCGGTGGAGGTCAGTTGCAGGAAGACGTCTTCGAGCGACATGCCGGCGGCCTTCAGTTCGGTGAGCGCGAAGCCCCCCTCGACGATGGCGCGCGCCAAGTCGGCGCGAATGCTGCGGCCCTGCAGGCTCTCCACTTCAAAGTTGGCGCGGTTGTTTTTGTCCTCGCGCAGAATGACTTTGCTGACGCCGGCCACCTGTTCCAGCTTTCGCTGCACGGCGCTGACGTCGAGCGTCCCTTCGCGGGCTTCCACTTCCACTCCCACGTTCTCCGAACCGCGCATGCGGTGGGTCAGGTTGTCCACTGTATCGGTGGCCACCAGCTTGCCCTTGGAGATAATCACGACGCGTTCGCAGGTGGATTCGACTTCGGGCAGAATATGCGTCGAAAGAATGATCGTGTGGTCCCCGGCCAGGCCTTTGATCAGTTCGCGGGTTTCCAGGATCTGCTGCGGATCGAGGCCGGAGGTGGGCTCGTCCAGGATGAGCACGTCTGGGTTATGAATCAGCGCCTGGGCCAGGCCGACGCGCTGCTTGTAGCCCTTGGAGAGCTTGGCGATGAGCTTGGCGCGCACGTCGCTGATGTTGATCTTCTCGGAGACTTCGGCGATGCGTTTGGCCAGGTCGTTACCGCGCAGGCCCTTCAGCTTGCCGGCGAACTCCAGGTACTCGCCCACTTCCATGTCCGGATACAGCGGAGGCGTTTCCGGCAGATAGCCGATACGCTTCTTCACCTCCATGGGCTGTTCCATCACATCAAATCCGGCCACGCTGGCACGGCCTTCCGACGGAGGTTGGAAGCAGGTCAATATCCGCATCGTCGTGGTTTTCCCGGCGCCGTTGGGGCCCAGAAAACCGACGATTTGACCTTTCGCAACCTCGAAGGAAACGTTATCGACCGCCGTGAAGCGGGCGTAGCGCTTGGTAATACCTTCGACTTTGATCACAGTTTAGACCTCGATCACAAACCCATAATCTGATACCCGGCATCCACGAAAATCGTGTTGCCGGTAACGCCACGCCCCAGGTCACTGGCGAGAAAAACAGCAGTATCCGCAACTTCAGCCGTGGTGCAATTCCGGCGCAGCGGAGCCTTGGCGGCGACAGCGTCAAGTATCTTGCTAAAGTCTTTAATACCACGAGCGGCGGCGGTTTTGATAGGACCGGCGCTGATGGCGTTGACGCGGATATTGGCCGCTCCCAGATCGCCCGCCAGGTACCGCGTGGCCGATTCCAAAGCGGCCTTCGCCACGCCCATGACGTTGTAGTTTTCCAGCACCCGCTGGGCGCCCAGATAGGTGAGCGTCATGATGGAGCCGCCATCGGTCATCAACGGGCGCACGGCGTTAGCCACACCGACCAGCGACCAGGCGCTCACTTCGAGCGCCAGCTTGAAGCCGTCGCGGGAGGTCTGGACGAACGGCCGGCTGAGATCTTCGCCGTTGGCGAAGGCGATGGAGTGAACGACGATGTCGATCTTCGGGAACTCCGGACCCAGCGTATTGACGAGGTTGGCCAGGTCGTCGTCTTTGGAGACGTCGCACTGGAACACCTTGGCGGCGCCGAGGGTCTGACCGATATCCTCGAGCGAGCGCTGGAGGCGCTCGCCCTGGTAGGTCAGAATGACAGTCGCGCCCTCGCGCCGGAAAGCCTCCGCGATCGCGTAGGCAATACTCCACTTGTTGGCGATCCCCAGAACGAGGGCCGTCTTACCTTGCAGGAGAGAAGACATAACTTCTCAGTTTACCGCTTTAGCTTGACCGGCTTCCCGCCCTGCTCCTTACTCTTCTGCGCGGCGTCCATAAACGCGAACAGTTCCAGCGTCTCGTCCTCGTTCACCGGCGGCACGCCGGTCTGGAAGAATTTGACGATTTCCTTGAGCATCGGCACGTAGCTGACCTTGATCTTGCCGCTCTCGATGACCTTCTTTTCGGTGTAGGCGATGGCGCCGTAGTCGCCGTAGGGGCGCAGCACCTGGACGCTGCCGATGCGGCCATCAGACCACTTGCCGACGACGACATCGTTATCGGAAGCGATGCGGGTGACTTCGACGCAGCCAGTGCCCATCAGCGCGTAGAGCATCTCCATCGGGTGGATGGCGTACCAGCTCAGGTCGAGGTAGTGGGTCTTATCGATCGGGCCGGGGCCCCACACGGTGACGCTCTTGTTGGCGGGGCTGCGCATGGAGCTCATCTGCTCGGCCCAGCGAAGGCTGGAGGAGCTGAACCACTTCACGTTGGCGGCCTTGGCGGCTTTGGCGATGGCGAGGGCGTCGGGCAGGGTGCTGGCGAGCGGTTTATCGATGAACATCGGCTTGCCGCATTTGATAGCAGCTTTGGCCTGTTCGAGGTGCTTGCGGCCATCGACGGATTCCAGAAGAATGGCGTCGACCTTGCCGCAAAGGTCGCCGATGGTGGGGACGATTTCGACGTGGTATTTTTCGTTCAGTTCCTTGGCATATCCATCGACGCGCTTGGCGCTGGATTCAATATCGGGGCTGCCGCCCTTGAACGCGGCGACGATCTTGGCGCCGGCAATGTGATCGGGGCTGGTGGGGTCGTTCAACACCTTGGCAAAGGCGGTGACGTGAGAAGTGTCGGTGCCGATGATTCCGAGACGGAGGTCGGCGGCGGTGGCCATAATGGCACACAATAGGAAAAGGCTTACAGGCTTCATCACGGGAATTGTATCGCGCGTGCATCTGGACACACCGCTTGTTTATGTAAAAGGCGTCGGCCCCTACCGGGCGGAGATGCTGGAGGCCAAGGGCCTCGTCACCGTCAATGACCTGTTGCATTACCCGCCGTTTCGCTATGAAGATCGCAGCAACCTGAAGACAATTCAGGAGTTGGCGCCGGGCGAGATGGCGACGGTGGTGGTGGAGGTCCGCGAGGTGCGGATGCCGAAGCTGGGCCGGAAGAACGTCGGATTGTTTGAGGCGCGGTTCGGAGACGGGTCGCGATTGTCGCTGTTGGGCAAGTGGTTCCACGGCGGCTATCTGGCGAACGTGTTGCTGGAAGGGGCGCGGGTTTCGGTCTACGGCAAGGTGGAGTTCGACCCCTACAAGGGCGACCTGTTCATGATGCATCCGGAGTTCGAGTTGCTCTCGGCCGATGACGAGGACGGCGACGCCGCGCTGCATACCGGACGCGTCGTGCCGATCTACGAGGCGGCCGGCAAGGTGAGCCCGAAGCTGATGCGGATTCTGACGCACCGGGTGCTGGAGACGATCGGGCCGCTGGAAGACGTTCTGCCGGTGGCGCTGCGGGAGCGGCTGAAGCTGGTGGACCGGACGACCGCCGTTCGCGAGATCCACTTCCCGCGCGAGGACGCCGACCTGCGGCTGTTGAACTCGTTCCGTTCGCCGGCGCATATCCGGATGATCGTGGAGGAGTTCTTCTGGCTGGAGTGCGGGCTGGAGTTGAAACGGTCGAAGGCGAAATTGGAACAGGGGATCGGTTTCGCGCTGAACGAGCAGGTGCGAGAGAAGATCAAGGCCATGCTGCCGTTCAAGCCGACGGGGGCGCAGAAGCGTGTGCTGGGCGAGATCGCCAAAGACATGGCCGAGCCGCATCCGATGAACCGGCTGGTGCAGGGCGATGTGGGTAGCGGGAAGACGCTCGTCGCGGCCGAGGCGGCGATCATTGCTATTGAGAACGGCTACCAGGTGGCGGTGCTGGCGCCGACGGAGATTCTGGCGATGCAGCACTACGCCTACTTCAAGAACCTGTTCGAGAAGCTGGGGTATGTAGTGGTGCCGCTGGCGGGGAGCTTCAAGGCCAAGGAGAAGGAGCGGATCCGCGGGTACGTGGAGCAGGGGCTGGCGCATATCGTCGTTGGCACGCACGCCATTCTGGAGCAGGGGGTGCAGTTCCGGAATCTGGGGTTGGCGATTGTGGACGAGCAGCACCGGTTCGGGGTGATGCAGCGGTTGAAGCTGATGGAGAAGGGCGCGGTGAAGCCGGACGTGCTGGTGATGACGGCGACGCCGATTCCGCGGACGCTGGCGTTGACGATGTACGGGGACCTGGACACGTCGGTGATCGATGAGTTGCCGCCGGGGCGGAAGCCGGTGACGACGAAGCATCTGCCGTCGTCGCGGATTGAGGAAGTGTGGAGCTTTGTGGCGCGGGAGATCGCCGATGGGCGGCAGGCTTATGTGGTTTATCCGGTGATTGAAGAGAGCGAGACGGCGGGGCTGAAGGCGGCCGAGAAAAGCTATCTGCATTTGCGGGATATCGTGTATCCGAACTACTCGGTGGGGCTGTTGCATGGGAGATTGCCGCAGGCCGATAAGGAAGGGGTGATGGCGGAGTTCAAGGCCGGGCGAGTGCATGTGCTGGTGGCGACGACGGTGGTGGAAGTGGGC
>CANIFK010000320.1 GCA_947466555.1 Acidobacteriota bacterium
AACGACCCCAGCCCCACCCGCCCATTCTTCAACGACAAATCCACCCCATGCAGCGCCTCGCTCGTCTTCCCATCCGCCCAGCACCGCACTTCCCCCGTCTTCCCATCCCAAACCAACTTCACATGTGTCCAATCGGAACTAGGCAACAACCCCGGCCCGCCCTCCAACGACGATATCCGCACCCGTTCCCCACCAAAAACATGGAACACACCGTTATGCACATTCTGCTTCGCCGGGTCATCCATCGAGATGTGCGCGTAGTTAAAATGCCCCTCGTCCTGATGCGCAAACGCCAGCGCCAGCGACTTCCCGTTCCGCTTCACGTCCACCTCCAACGTGAACGACTTGTACGGCCCCTCCTGCAAAATCGCAAACTGCTTCGGCCGTCGCGGCACGCCCGGCTCGTCCTTCACCACCAGCTCCAACCCCTCCGGCGTCCCTTTCCAATCGGAAGCCTTCCGCACCGAAAACGTCTTCCCCATCGCGGTAACGGTCTCGTCCGCCCACACCGCGCCCGCCAGCAATAACAGTCCACAAAGTAGCTTCATAGGATTTCTACAAGGCTATAACAACCGCCCAGTAACTCGCAGATTCCGAAAGCTAGCTGTCTCGAAAAAGGATCCCAATCCAATCCGCCCGCTCCGCAGCGACAAATCCACCCCCCGCAGTGCCCCCGTCGTCTTCCCGTCCACCCAGCACACCACTTCTTTCCCGTCCCACACCAATTTCACCTTCGTCCAATCCGCAACCGGCAACGCCCCCGCCCCGCCCTCCAAAGAAGATATCCGCACCCGATCCCCGCCAAACACGTGGAAAACCCCGTTGTGCACCGGCTGCTTCGCCGGGTCGTCCACCGACAAATGCACGTAGTTGAAATGCGCATCATCCTGATACGCATACACCAGAATCAACGACGTCTCGTTCCGCTTCACCTCCACCTCAATCGTCACCGCCGCATACAGCCCGTCTTCCAACAACGCAAACTGCTTCGGCCTACGCGGCTTCTCCTGCGGCCGTTTCACCAATAGATCCAACACCCCCTCCGTTCCCCGCCAATCCGCCGCCAACGGCACGCTCCATCGCCGCCCCAAAGCTGCAATCGAATCCTCCGCCCACGCCATCCCAGCCATACAAACCGCTACCCACAGTAACTTCATAGTAGATACAGTATCCCTGTGGACGATCTCTTTCAAACGGCGCGCCACCCCAACCCTCTTTTCTGCCACCCAGACTTCCTCGAAAGACTGGAATCCTACCGAACGCAACCCATCGGTAAACGCGCCGCCCTCCTCCTCCAACGCCTCTTAATCGACCCCGAGCGCCTCCATTTCAAAGGCACCCAGGGCGACAACAAAGGCTGGCGCCGCTCCCGCCTCGGCGGCTCCTCCGGCTCTCACTTCTACGCCTGGTGGGCCCCCCAAGGCGCCATCCCCGTCAAAGGTTTCAACGCTCCCCAAGGCGCCCTCTTCCTCCGCGACATCCGCCACCACGACGACCACTCCCCCCTCCCCGCCCACACCTTTCCCGACGACTATCTCCCCATCACCGTCCCCGAAGTCCGCCGCGAAGACTACGGCCCCGCCCCCTGGACTCCCCAACAATCCAAATTCGCCTCCGCCCGCGATAGCGTCCGCGTGCTCAAAGGTCACCCCGGCTCCGGCAAAACTACCGCCCTCCTCCACGCCGCCGATCAAACCAGCGCCACCAACATCCTCTACCTCACCTACAGCGCCGATCTCGCCACTCTCGCCCGCGCCTTCTTCGACCGCTATTGTTCCAACGCCCGCAACTACCACGTCGCCACCTTCCCCCGTTTCCTCCGCGATCTCGTCGGCGTCGACACGCCCCCCGTTCCCCTCGCCCAACAACGCTCCCGCTTCCGCGTCGAAACCGCCTCCCTCGCCCGCACCCTCGGCCCCTGGGCGCAGAACAACGCAGCGCTCTACGACGAGTTCCACGCCCACATCATCGGCGGCGCTCTCCCCGCCCGCCTCGGCCGTTTCGCCGCCGCCCGCATACAGCGCCAGAACGACGCCGAATACATCGAACGCCGCTCCGTCTACCTCGGCCGCCAGGCCGCTGAAGCCGCCAACGCCGCCGCCACCCGCATCGAAAAATCCGGCGGCGCCATCGCAGCTCGCCTCTTCCCCGATCTTCACCTAGCCTGGCTCGCCGTCCAGCAACTCCCCAACAAAGACCTCCCCTGGGACTGCATCGCCATCGACGAATGCCAGGACCTCACCCCCATCGAGACCTTCTTCATCGCCCGTCTCGCTAAACGCCTCACCGAACTCCGCGGCCGCCCCGTGCCCGTCCTCATCGCGGGCGATGAAGCCCAAACCGTCCGCCCCACTGATTTCGAATGGGCCTGGCTCAACGACATCTTTCACCACGAACTCACCTCCCCGTCCATCCACAAACTCAGCTCCAACCTCCGTAGCCCCAAACAAATCGCCGAACTCATCAACCGCGTCTGGGACCTCTACGCCCACCTCGAAAAACGCGACCGCCCCTCCGGCCAGGGCTGGGCCGCCATCGAAGACGACGCCACCGACCAGCTCCTCTACTGCGCCGCCGCTCCCGGCCCCGATCTCACCGCCCTCCTCGCCGATCTCTCCTCCCGCGAAGGCCTCGCCATCGTCACCTTCAACGAAGCCCAAACCCTCGTCCCCAACGCCCTCACTCCCTCCGAAATCAAGGGTCTCGACTTCCACTCCGTCTGCGTCATCGATCCTGGCGAACAGCTCGAACGCATCAAACAAGACACCCGCTACACCGCCGCCGACGTCGAAGCCCTCTCCCGCCGTCTCGCCATCGATCAGCTCCGAGTCGCCGTCAGCCGCCCCACCGAACGCCTCATCTGGCTCGACGTCAGTCCTAAGCCCGCCCGCCTCCAATCCAGTCTCAACTTCCTCCATCTCAGTACCCCCGACATTTCCGCCCTCACCCCCGCCGCCCTCCTCAAGTCGCTCCAGGAGGAAAATCTCGACCTCGAAGAACGCATCCAGCGCTGCCAGGAAGACGCCCGCCAGTACCTCTCCGTCCGGCCCGATCTCGCCTGGTCCCGCGCCCACCAGGCCGTCTCCCTCCTCGGCCATCCTCGCGATGTCAACGCTGTCGACGACCCCCTCACCCGCAAATCCGCCTACCTCACCCTCGCCGAAGTCTGCTTCAGCCTAGGCATGCGCAAGGCCACGCTCTCCCCCGAACTCGGCAATCCCAACCTCCGCTACGAAGCCGCCGTTGCCGCCCGCCACGTTGAAAACCCCACCCTCGCCTCCACCCTGCTCGAAATCTCCGATCTCTATTCCCTCTCCGGTACCGAAGAAGCCAACGCCACCGTCGGCCTCATGCGTCACCTCCCCGCCGCGCTCCCCCAGCTTCCCCCCTGGGTCCTCCTCGAGCTCGGTTCTGAACCCGCCCGCTGGATCGCCATGCTCGAAAAGGTCCAGCACGTCGGTGCCAACGCTGCCATTTGCGTCAAAGTCCTCCCGCCATTCTTCGAAGCCATTGGCCTGCCCGACGCCGCCGAACGCTCAGCCAAGCTCCGCACCAACGCTGTCAATGGCCTCGTCAAGGCCCGTCACTTCAAGGAAGCCCTTGCCGTCCTCTTTGCCCTCCCCGAGCGCAACCACAAGCTCGAAGCCCAGTGCCACGAAGGCGCGGGCAATTTCGCTGCTGCCGCCGCTGCCTACCGCGACGCCGGCGACGCCGAAGCCGCCATCGATTGCTACCGCCGCGTCCCCGACATCGTCCAGACGCTCGCCGCCATGAAGGAGCTGAAAAAGCCCCACACCGCCGCCCCCGCCCTCGAATGGGTCGCCGCCATGCAGGCCCTCGCCGCCAAGCGGCCAGAGAACTTCGCCCGCGTCGTCAAACCCGAAGAAAAGCAACTTCTCGAATCCGTTCTCGAATCCGCCCTCGGCGTGCAACGCAAAAAGCCCGCCGCCAAAAAGGCAGCAGCGAAAAAGGTCGCCACCAAAAAAACCGCCACGAAGAAACAGCCCGTCCGTCGCCCGCTGCCCGCCAAAGACCGCTTCTGACAACCCCCGGCGCACAGCGATACACTGTCCCGGAACCCATGTCCCGGCTCCTACTCTTCCTCCTCGCCGCTCCCCTCTTCGCCCAGCTCAGCTCAGGCACTCTCACCGGCCTCGTCTCCGACCCCCAGGACGCCCGTGTTCCCGGAGTCATCCTGAAGCTCACCAATCAGGACACCGGTCTTGTCAACGCCGCCACCACCAACGAGCAAGGCGAATACACCTTCTCACTCCTTCCTTCAGGCCACTACAAAATCACCGCTGAAAAGCCCGGCTTCTCCACCCTCAACCGCACCGGCATCACCATCGAACTCGGCCGCGTGGTCCGCGTCGATTTGACCATCTCCGTTGGCCAGGTCTCTGAATCGGTCCAGGTCACCGGCGCCGCTCCCCTTCTTGATTCCGAGAACGCCACCATGGGCCAGTTCATCGAAAACAAGACCATCGTCGACATGCCCCTCAATGGCCGCCGCGTCGGGGAACTGCTCGGCATGATGGGCGCCAGCGTCTACATCACCGGCGATGTCATCCGCCCCCGCGTCTCCATCTCCGGCGGCCGCGCCGATCAGCAACAGTGGCTCCTCGATGGCGTCAACGCCTCCAACATCGCCCTCGAAGTCCCGCAGGCTCTCTTCAATCCGCCCGTCGAAGCCGTTCAGGAAATCAAGGTTCACCAGAGCGTCTACGCCGCCGAACTCGGCAATACCTCCGGCGGCGCTGTCACCATGACCACCCGTTCCGGAACTAATCAGTTCCACGGCGTAGCCTACGAGTACTTCCGCAACGAAAAACTCGACGCCCGCAACTTCTTCGCCGCCTCCCGCGCCCCGCTACGTTGGAACATGTTCGGTGGCGCCCTCGGCGGCCCCGTCATCAAGAACAAAACGTTCTTCTTCTCCCACGTCGAATTCCAGCGTCAGCGCATCGGTGTCACCCGCAACCTCACCGTCCCCACCGCCGCGGAACGCGTTGGCAACTTCGCCGCCACCACCAACGCCGCCGGCGCCCTCACCGGCATCTTCGATCCCGCCACCGGCCGGCCCAATCCAGCCAACCCCGCCCAGGTTCTCCGCGACGCCTTCCCCGGCAACATCATCCCCGCCTCCCGCATCGATCCCGTCGGCCTCAAAATGGCCGACCTCCAGCCCCTCCCAAACCGCGCCGCCTCCAATCTTGCCGGTGTCAATAACTTCATCGCCAACAACTCCAACGCCCTCAACATCACCACCTGGACCAGCAAAGTCGATCACGTCTTAAGCGAAAAGGACCGCCTCTCCGTCCGCTACGTCCTCCACGATTTTCCCGCTTACAACGGCACCGTCTTCCCCATCGCCGCCGCCGACCCCAATGGCAACAAATCGGACCGCCGCGCCCACAGCCTGCTCTTCAACCACCTCCACAACTTCACCCCAACTCTTGTCAACGATTTCCGCTTCAACTGGCAGCCCCGCTTCTTCATCAATAGCTCCTACGGTCTCGACGAAGGCTGGCCCGCCAAACTGGGCCTGAAAGGCGTATCCGAACGCGCCATGCCGCGCATCAACCCGGCCAACTACACCTCCACCGGCTCGGCCACCCATGAGCGCGTCCAAACACCCATTCGCGACTCCCACCTCGTCAACAGCCTCAGCTGGTTCCACGGCAAACACTCCTTCAAGTTCGGCGGCGAAGGCCGCTTCGGCCGCAACGCCGAACAGTTCAACCCCGCCATCTCCGGCGCCTTCAACTTCAACGTCCAGCCCACCGCCGCCTTCCCGGGTGCCGCCAATAGCGGCAACTCTATCGCCAGCATGCTCGTCGGCTTCCCCCTCAGCGCCACCGTCCGTCAGGTTGCTTTCATTGCTCGTCGCACCCAATACTACGGCGGTTTCCCCCAGGACGATTGGAAAGTTTCCGCCAATCTCACTCTCAACCTCGGCCTCCGCTGGGAAGCCCACATGCCCCGTACGGATGCCAGCAACCGTCAGAACGGCTTCGACCTCACGGCCATCAATCCCGTCTCCGGCACCCCCGGCGTCATCACCTTCGCCGGCAAGGATGGCTACGCCGCCCACACTTACGATCCGGACTTCAACAACTGGGGCCCGCGTTTCGGCTTTGCCTGGAAACCGCTCAAAAGCGATCGCACCGTCCTCCGTGGCGGCTACGGCATCTTCTACGGCCCGCCCCTCCCGGGTTCCAACAACGCCAGCGCCGGCTATGAAACCAGCGGCGATTTCCAGTCGCCCGATAACGGCGTCACCGCTCCCTTCCTTCTCCGCAACGGCCTGCCCAACTACGCCCGTACCGAACTCAACTCCACCTTCGGCGCCGTTCGTGTCGGCCAGGCCATCAAGTTCGCGCCGGAGTTTCACGA
>CANIFK010000321.1 GCA_947466555.1 Acidobacteriota bacterium
CCGGCGGAGTCCTCCAAGCCGAACTCGAAGCCTGCAAACCCGGCTCTCTCGTCTACCGTCTGGAGGTCCGCATCAACCGCCACCAATCGACCATATCCCGATTGGAACGCGACATCATGCGCCTCAAGAAATTCGCAGCCAATCAAGGACCCTCCCAAGAGTCATTGAAAACAAACGAAGTTCCCGAACCACCGCCGGAAACGCAACAAGAAACCGCCGAAATCCCGGCGCCGGCCCCGGCCCAAACCATCGTCAACAGCCCGCCCGCTGGCGAAATCCAGCCCGTGATGTAACCCAAAAAACGACGAGACACACCCGAAGTGTGTCCAAAATTACCGCAACGGCGGCAGCCAATCCGGCCCCTGGCCCGTGGCCCCCGGCACCTCCCCGACATTCAACAACGCCCCAATCGAAATATAAGTCCCAATCAACGACGTCAAATCCACCACGTCCTTCTCCCCAAACAACCCCTTCGCCCGCCGGAACGTCGCCTCGCTCACAAAATGCTTCCGGCAAATCTCCGTCGCAAAGTCATACACAATCGCCTCCTCCGCCGACATCTTCGAAGGCCGCTTCCCCACCCGCAACTCCGCCAACAGCGACGCCGAAACCCCCTCCTTCAACGCAATCGGATAGTGCGCAAACCACTCAAACTGCGCCGACCACTCCCGCGCCGTAACCAATATCGCCAACTCCATCAACGGCTTCGGAATCGTCGATTTCCACCTGTAATAGTTATAAATCTCCAGCAAATGCTCCGACATCACCGGCGATCGCAGCATCAGGTTCCACGGCCCACCCAACCCCGTCCGCGTCTCCTTCAAAAACCGCTCCGCCAGCGCCCGCTCGGCCCCAGCCGTCTCCTCCAGCTTCTTCTGCGCAAACCGCGGCTGCGCCAAACAAGCCACGCTCAAAACCACCAGTAAAAGTTTCACCGCGCCACCGCCCCAATAAGCCGCCCCAGAAACCCGTCGACAGCGTCATTCTCAATCCACCGCACCACTACCACCAGATCATTCTCCGGGTCGCAATAAATGATGTTCGTCCCGTTCCCCACATGCGCCCACGCCGTCGCCGGCGCGCTCGGCCACATCTTCCGATCCGTATTCAAAAACCAATTCATATACCCGTAAGTAGGCTGCACCGCGGTCGGCGTCCGCGCCTGCTTAACCCATTCGGAAGCCAACAACTGCCGCCCCTTCCAAGCCCCATTGCGCAACGTCAACAACCCGAACCGCGCCTGGTCCCGCGACGAAATCCACATCCCCCCGCCCCAATGCGCCCCGCCCGCGACGGACTGCATCCGAACCCCATCCAGCTCCACCCACGAGTTCTCATACCCGTGCCAACGCCATGTGTTCGACGCCCCGATCGGATCCATAATCCGCTCCTTCAACACCTGCGGCAACGGCCGCCGCCAAACCTGCAACGCCGCATACGCCAGCAGATTCACCCGCACGTCGTTGTACTTGTAAGTCGTCCCCGGCTCGGCATGCTTCCGCGTCCGATACGCGTCAACGGCCTTCCCCGCCGGCGGCCGGTCCGCCCAGTCCGGCTTGCCCCACAACGTCCCCTCCCAGTCGCTCGTCTGCCGCAACAAGTGGTCCCACGTAATCTTCGAATTCAACGGCCCCTCGAACTCCCCCGTCGGCACATACCGCCGCACCGGATCGCCCACGGCGCCAATCAGACCGTCCTGCACCGCCAGCCCGACGGTGGTCGATACAAAACTCTTCGTCACGCTGAACGTCATGTCCACCCGCCACGGGTCGCCCCACTCGGCCACAATCCGGCCGCCGTGCAGAATCACCCCCGTCTGCCCGCCGCGTTCTTTGAACGGGCCCAGCGGCTCGCCGTACAGCTCCCGTCCAAACGAGTAATCGTGGCTCAACCGCAAGTCCCGCGGCGCTTTCGATTCATGCGTCTTCGCCCAGGTGATCGCCTCCGCCAGCTTCCCCGCGTCGAATCCCGACGCTCTCCGCTCCCAGTCATCGTGCGTCCCCGGATAGTAAGCCTGCGCCAGCAAGCCCACCGACAGCAAAGGTAGTAAACGAAGCATGCCCAAAAGGCTATCAAATGCGATATAACCTAGTCGGTATGAGCCAATACGATTCCGGCATGTCCGCAATGCAACGCTTGTCCTCGACGACAACGCTATCCGCCCAACAAGCCGCCGTCATTAAGCAGACCTACATGCTCTTCGGTCTCAGCGTCGTCTCCGCCATGGCCGGCGGCGCCATCGGGTCCAGCTCGGAACTCCTTTCCCGCTTCTTTTCCAGCTGGATCGGCTGGATCCTCGCCATGGTCGCGCTCAACGCCATCCCCTATATCGCCATGTCCGTCCGGCACAACCCGGTCCTCGGCGTCATCGCCCTCTTCGGCAACGGCTTCTTCTCCGGCATCGTCCTCTCGCCGATTCTCTTCTTCGCCTCCCTCGTCGCCCCGGCCATGATCAGCGCCGCCCTCGTCATCACCGGCGTGGTCTTCGTCTCCATCACCGCGTTCATCTTCCTGAGCGGCCGCACCTTCAACGCCCCGCGCGGCCTCATGTTCGGCATGTTCGCCGCCATCATGGCCGCCGTGCTGCTCAATAGCTTCATGAACATCGGCTGGTTCGGCGTGTTGATCAGCGCCGGCATCGGCATCATGGGCGTCATCTCGCTCGTCAGCTCCACCAGCGGCGTCCTCAACAGCCCCGATGCCGACAGCCCCATCCCCGGCGCCCTCGCCCTCTTCGCCGGCGTCTTCAACATCTTCGTCGCCGTGCTCAACATCCTCCTCCGCCTCTTCGCCGGCGGCGGCCGCTCCGACGACTAATGCTCTCCCGCCGCGCCTTCCTCGCGGGCTCGGTGGCCCTCGCCGCCCAGCCCGCGAAACAGAACCTCATCATCCTGCTCGCCGACGACATGGGCTACGGCGACATCGGCTGCTACGGCTCCCCCGACGTCCCCACCCCCCACATCGATTCGCTCACCAAAACCGGCACCCGCTTCACCGACGCCTACGTCTCCTGCGCTGTCTGCAGCCCCTCCCGCGCCGCCCTCCTCTCCGGCCAGTACCAGCACCGCTTCGGCCACGAGTTCAACTCCGGCCCCGTCGAACGCGAAGCCCAAATCAACTTCGGCCTCCCGCCCAACACGCGCATCATCCCCCACTACCTGAAGCCCACCGGCCACCGCAGCATGGCCGTCGGAAAGTGGCATCTCGGGGCCCGCGAAGGCTACCATCCGCTCGACCGCGGCTTCGACGAATTCTACGGCTTCCTCACCGGTGGCAACGCCTTCATCACCACCCGCACGCCCAACTACCAGGTCACCGCCAGCGATGGCGACAAGGGCAAGGTCCCCGCCGAACGCGACGCCCCCATCTACCGCGATCGCGCCACCGTGCCCGAAGACCGCTACCTCACCGACGCCTTCGCCGACGAAGCCCTCAAGTTCATCGACCGCAACCAGAAGAAGCCCTTCTTCCTCTACTTCGCCCCCAACGCCATTCACACGCCGCTCCACGCCATCACGAAATACGTTGATCGCGTCGCCGGCATCAAGAGCGAGAAGCACCGCCTCCTCGCCGCCATGACCGTCGCCCTCGACGACGCCGTCGGCGCCATTCTCGCCAAGCTCAAATCCACCGGCCTCGACCGCAACACCATGGTCGTTTTCCTCTCCGATAACGGCTCGCCCATCATCACCGGCGCCGGCACCAACGGCCCGCTCAACGGCGAAAAGGTGAGCTACTACGAAGGCGGCATCCGCGTGCCGATGCTCATCCAGTGGCCCGGCCGCGTGCCTGCCGGCAAGGTCTACCGCAAGCCCGTCGTCAGCCGCGACATCCTATCGACGTTCCTCGGCGCCGACACTAACGACGGCGTGAATCTCCAGCCCTATCTCCGCAACAACGCAACGCCGCACGAAGCGCTCTTCTGGCGCGCCGGCCCCGGCCGCGCCGTGCGCAAAGGCAAGTGGAAGCTGGTCGAGTTCGGCGACCAACTCTCTCAGCTCTTCGATCTCGATGCCGACATCGGCGAGCGCACCAACCTCAGCGCCAAGCACCCGGAAGTCGTCAAAGACCTCCGCGCGGCTTGGCAGAAGTGGAGCGACCAGATGGCGAAGCCCGCCTGGCCACCCCGCTTCCGCGAACTCACCGTCAACGGCACCAACATCAACTGGCAGCTCTAGCGGTCCCAGGGAAACGCGGCCGTGGGCGCATTGGCGTACCGCTTCATCGCGACCGTCAACGACTCGCCCGCCCCCGGCGCCAGGCGCACGGTGAAGTGCGATCCATCGAGCGCCACCCGCCCCGCCGCGGAGGTCACCGCGACCCCGGCATGCTCGGCGAACGCGCCCAACTGCACCACGACTTCCCGTTCGTACACCGGGCTCGTGTTCACCAGCGTGACCTTGACGTCCGACGCGCCCACCGACGTCACCAGCGCCGCCACGTCCTCCGGCAGCCCCGCGCGCCGCAAGCGCGGGTCGAAGTACCGCAACCGGGAATGCAACACGTTCCCCGAAGACCCTGGGTCATTCCCGCCCAGCATCAGGTTCACCAGCGTCCCCGTCGACACCGGCGAGAACGGCTGCGCCCCGTCGCTCCGTCGCGTGTCCGGCGTGGAGCCATCCGCTCGGAACCCTGCCACGCGTTTCCGCAACCGTTCAAAGTCCCCGGCCAGCGCCTTCGCCGGATATCCCGAGTCCTTCCCCAACAGGAACTGAATCCACCCGTCTCCGCCCAAGTGCGCCAGATCAGCCGGGTTCATCGACCACAAATACAGATCCCGCTGCACGTCCAGGTACTGGTTCGCCGTGTAGCCATACCAGCCTTTTTCTCCATACTTCTGCGGCAACAGAACCCGCCCGCCCTCTTCCTTCTTAGCGGCATACAGATTGGCCAACTGGCGCCGCAGCGGCTCCACGTAGGACGCGTCGCCGGTCAAGAGAAACGCCTCGCCGAGGCCCGTCCGCGCGCCGCAAGCGCGGGTCGAAGTTCCAGCCGAACGTCCCGCCCCACCACTTCCCGCCCCACTCGCCGCCGGTCTTGCCGTCGAGGCCGATGTTGGTCGGGATGTTCCCGCCATTCGCGATGATCCGGTCCCGCCAGGCACCCGCGTACTCCAGCACCCAGTCCCGGTACTGCTTCTCGCCGGTGAGCGCGAAGGCGTTGAAGCCAAGCGTGCACGTGCCCAAATTCAGCGGATGATCGCCGCGCACATTGCCCGCCGCCTTGTAGCGCTCCAGCCGCTCCGGCTCGCCCGGGATCGGCTCGCCGCCCCAGTCGTTCACCGTCGCCTCGTCAATGATCGGCCCGCGGCTGCCGTGCAGAATGCTCCGGACAATCTTGTGCTTCGGGTCGTAGTTCGGCATGCCCATGTAGAACCCGGCGAAGCGCTTCACGCGCTGCACGTACTCGGCGTCGCGCGGTGCCGACATCGCGTAGAAGTGGAACGCCGCCAACCCTTCGCCGGTGTGCTCCCAGTCGAAGGAGGTGACGAACTCTTTGTAGAACATCCCATCCTTCGCCGCTCGCGCGGATGGCGCCTTGGCCGCCGTGTACTGCCGTATGTGCCCTTCCCAGATGCGCCGGTACATTTCGAGCACCGTGTCGGAGGCGCCGAGCGAGTGCAGCAGCGTCCAGGAATTAAACGTCTCCATCACGTCGTCCGGTCCGTCGTTGCCGCCCCAGCGTTCGAGCGCCCGGAAGTAGCCGCGGTCGTCGACGTACTTGGCCGCGAACTCGCCCGCCGCCTCCGCATAGGCCTTTAAAAGCGCCCGCTCGGCCAGCGCCCAATCGGGCGGCGGCATCGGTTTGTCGACACGGATCACAGGAGGCGCCGCGCACAGGGCCGCGCCGGCCAACAACAGGAGGAATCGCACCATAGCCATCTACTGTACAATTAGGCAGCCCCTTGCGCCGCAAGCAATCGGCCTAAAGGTGCACTCACATGCAGTTCCGAACCGGGTATGAGCTGGTTTACAGCTTCCCGCAGCCGACCCCAGTTATTCTGGTCGTCAACGTCCATTCGTCGCGGATCGCCGACATGGCCGTCCCCGATGTCCTCCAGGCGGATCCGCCCGTTCCCATCACCGCCTACCACGATGGCTTTGGCAACTACTGCCACCGCCTGATGGCCCCCGCCGGCCGGCTCCGGCTCACCGCCAACGGCGTCGTCAACGACAGCGGCCTGCCCGATCAGAACGAGTTCGCCGCCGGCCAGGCCACCGTCGAGGACCTGCCCGAAGAAGTGCTGGTCTTCCTGCTCGGCAGCCGCTACTGCGAGACGGACCTGCTGTCGGAAACCGCTTGGCAGCTCTTCAGCCAGACCCAGCCCGGCCACGCCCGCGTGCAGGCCATCTGCGACTACGTCCACAACCACATCGTCTTCAACTATCAGAAC
>CANIFK010000322.1 GCA_947466555.1 Acidobacteriota bacterium
CTTCCTCGACCGCCTCTGCATCTCCGTCGCCGGCCCCCGCATGCAGGCCGAACTCAACATCCCCCCCGAACAATGGGGCTGGGTCCTCTCCGCCTTCGTCCTCTCCTACGGCCTCTTCGAAATCCCCACCGGCATCATGGGCGACCGCTCCGGCCAGCGCTCCGTCCTCACCCGCATCGTCCTCTGGTGGTCCGGCTTCACCGCCCTCACCGGCACCATGCAAAGCTTCCTCCCCCTCGCCATCACCCGCTTCCTCTTCGGCGCCGGCGAAGCCGGAGCCTACCCCAACATGTCCGGAGTCGTCCGCCGCTGGTTCCCCGTCGACGAACGCGCCCGCGCCCAGGGCTACATCTGGGGCGCCAGCCGCTTCGGCGGCGCCCTCGCCCCGCTCCTCGTCGTCCCCCTCCAACGGGCCTACGGCTGGCGCGCCAGCTTCTACATCTTCGGCGCCGTCGGCGTCCTCTGGTGCGCCGCCTGGTGGTTTTACTACCGCGACGAAGGCGCCCCCTATCCGCCCCAACCCCACACCGCCCCCGCCGGCCAAATGTTCGCCAAACCCCAGCTCTGGCTCATCCTCTGCATGTACGGCTCCTACGCCTGGGGCTCCTGGTTCTTCTTCGCCTGGCTACCGACTTTCCTCGTAAAAGGCCGCGGCTTCACCGAATCGGAAATGGCCATCGCCTCATCGATCCCCTTCCTCCTCGGCACAATTTCCAACATCGCCGGCGGCTACATCAGCGACGCCTCCATCCGCCTCTGGGGCCTGAAAAGCGGCCGCCGCCGCGTCGGAGTCTCCGCGCTAACAGTCTCAGCCATCACCCTCCTCGCCGCGGCTTTCACAACGGACCGCATCGCCACCGTCGCCCTCCTCGCCGCCAGCTTCGCGATCATGGATCTCATGCTCCCCTCCGCCTGGGCCATCTGCCTCGACATCGGAGGCAGCCACTCCGGCGCCGTCACCGGAGCCATGAACACCGCCGGCCAGCTCGGCGGCTTCCTCTGCACGCTCATCTTCGGCTACGTCGTAAAATACTTCGACAGCTACAACGCGCCCCTCATCGGGATCGCCGCCATGCTCACCCTCGCCGCCGTCCTCTTCTCCCGCATCGACTCGACCCAACCCCTCTTCCATGACGAACAGAATTCACGCTAAATACTGGATCGAAACCGCCACGCCGCTCGAATCCGCCGCCGCCACCATGGCCGGCGAACAGTCCTCCGGCACCTTCATCCGCGTCCCCGGCGAAACCGACGAACTCCGCGAACGCCACGCCGCCCGCGTCGAAGCCATCCGCGAACTCGCGCCCGTCGACACGCCCTCCCTCCCCGGCGCCAAACGCGGCCCCAAATACCACCGCGCCGAAGTCGATCTCTCCTGGCCGCTGGAAAACCTCGGCCCCTCCCTGCCCAACTTAATGGCCACCGTCGCCGGAAACCTCTTCGAGCTCCAACAATTCTCCGGCCTCAAACTCCTCGACATCGCCCTCCCCCAACCCTTCCGCGACCGCTATCCCGGCCCCCAATTCGGCATCCCCGGCACCCGCCAACTCGCGGGCGTCCCCAAGCTCCCGCTCGTCGGAACCATCATCAAACCCAGCGTCGGCCTAAGCCCCGACGCCACCGCCGCCATGGTCGCCCAACTCGCCGAAGGCGGCATCGATTTCATCAAGGACGACGAACTCCAGTCCAACGGCCCCCACTGCCCCCTCGACGCCCGCGTCAAAGCCGTCATGGCCGTCCTCAACGCCCACGCCGAAAAAACGGGAAAGAAGGTCATGTTCGCCTTCAACATCACCGGCGAAATCGACGAAATGCGCGCCGCCCATGACACCGTCCTAGCCCACGGCGGAACCTCCGTCATGGTCTCGCTCAACAGCATCGGCCTCCCCGGCGTCACCGCCCTCCGCCGCCACTCCCAACTCCCCATCCACGCCCACCGCAACGGCTGGGGCATGCTCGGCCGCTCCCCCGCCCTCGGCATGAGCTTCGTCGCCTTCCAGAAGTTCCACCGCCTCGCCGGCATCGACCAGGTCCACGTCAACGGCATCCGCAACAAGTTCTGCGAACCGGACGATTCCGTCATCGCCTCCGCCCGCGCCTGCCTCACCCCCATGTTCGACGGCCCCAACCGCGGCTGCGAAGTCATGCCCGTCTTCTCCTCCGGCCAGTGGGCCGGCCAGGCCATCGATACCTACAAAGCCATCCAATCCACCGACCTCATCTACGCCTGCGGCGGCGGCATCGTCGCCCACCCCGCCGGCATCGCCGCCGGCGTCCGCTCCATCCGCCTCGCCTGGGAAGCCGCCATCGATGGCCGCACCCTCGAACAAGCCGCCGCCGAACACAGCGAAGTGCGCCAAGCCATGGAGATGTTCGCCAAATGAACCGTCTCCTCGCCTGGTACGGCGACGATTTCACCGGCTCCACCGACGTGCTCGAAGCCCTCTCCCTGCAAGGCATCGAAGCCGTCCTCTTCCTCAAACAGCCAGCAACGCTGACCCCCTTCGAAACCTACCAAGCCTTCGGCCTGGCCGGCTGCAGCCGCAGCCAAAGCCCCCAATGGATGGACGAAAACCTCCCTGCGATTTTCAACTGGCTAGCCTCGCTCAACACCCCCATCGCCCACTACAAAGTCTGCTCCACCTTCGATAGCTCCCCCGAAATCGGCAACATCGGCCGCGCCCTCGAACTCGGCCAAAAAGCCTTCAACGCACCCTGGGTCCCCATCGTCGTCGGCGCCCCGCCCCTCCGCCGCTACACCGCCTTCGGCCACCTCTTCGCCGGCGTCGGCACGGAGGTCTACCGCATCGACCGCCACCCCACCATGAGCCGCCACCCGGTCACGCCCATGCGCGAATCGGACCTCCGCATCCACCTCTCCCACCAAACCAAAACCCCCATCTCCCTGATCAACCACCTCCAACTCCACAACCCGCCCGAACCCGAAACCCCCTTCACCCTAATCGACATTCTCGACGACGCCTCCCTCGCCCCCGTCGGCAAAATTCTCTCTGAAAAGGCCCGCTTCGTCGTCGGCTCCTCCGGTGTCCAATACGCCCTCGCCGCCCACTGGAACCGCCAAAAACCCCAGCAAACCCCACCCCCTCCGACAAACCAACCCCTGGTCCTCAGCGGCAGTTGCTCCCCCGGCACCGCCCAGCAAATCCTCCACGCCCAAGCCAACGGCTTCACCACCGTTCCACTCCTCGAACCCAACGCCGAAGCCACCGCCCAAGCCGCCCTGGCCGAAGGCCGTAGCGTAATCCTCTATTCCGCCCTAGGCCCCGACACCCACCGCCCCGACATCAACCGCCTCACCCTGGCCAACAACTCCGGCCAGCTCCTCGCAAAACTCCTCGACGCCAACCCACAAATCCGCCGCGTCGTCGTCGCCGGTGGCGACACCTCCTCCGCCGCCGGAGCCCTCCTCGATATCGACGCTCTCACCTTCCTCCACCCCGTCGCCCCCGGCGCTCCCCTCTGCCGCGCCTGGTCCCAAAACCCGCGCCGCCACAACCTCGAAATCATCTTCAAAGGCGGCCAGTGCGGCGCCGAAATGTTCTTCAGCCAAGTCAAAGGAAACCAATAAATCATGCATAAAATCGCCCTCCTCGGTGCCGGCGGCAAAATGGGCCAACGGCTCACGGCTAACCTGATCGGTAGCCCCTTCGACGTCCGCCACGTCGAAATCAGCGAACGCGGCCAGCAAGCCCTCCGCGAAAAAGGCATCGAAACCGTCTCGCTCGACCAGGCCCTCGCCGGTGCCGACGCCCTCCTCCTCGCCCTCCCCGATAACCGCATCGCCCAGGTCCTCGCCCAGATCGGCCCGCAAATCCCCGCCGGGACAATCGTCATCATGCTCGACGTCGCCGTCGCCTCCGCCGGACTCCTCCCCGACCGTCCGGATCTCACGTATTTCATCACCCACCCCTGCCATCCGCCCGTCCTCTCCTACGAAACCGACCCCCTCGCCCACCGCGATTTCTTCGGCGGCGAACACGCCAAACAACACATCGTCTGCTGCCTCGCCCAGGGCCCCGAAGCCCACTACGAAATCGGCGAACAAATCGCCAAGACCATCTACAAGCCGGTAATGAACTCCCACCGCTGCACCGTGGAGCAAATGGCCATTCTCGAACCCGTGCTCTCGGAAACCATCCTCGGAACCTGCCTCATGATGCTCCGCGAAGCCACCGACGAAGCCGTCCGCCGCGGCGTTCCCCCAGCCGCCGCCCGCGATTTCATCCTCGGCCACATGCGCGTCGAACTCGCCATCGCCTTCGAAGAAAAAGAAGGCGCCTGCTTCTCCGACGGCGCCCTAAAAGCCATCGCCCGCGCCAAGCCGGTCATCTTCCAGCCCGATTGGAAAAAGGTTTTCGAACCCGAAGCCATCGCCGAATCCGTTCGCGTCATCACCGACCCGAACTCCTGAAACACTGTAGTAACCTAGGGAAACCCGCCCCGTCTGCCGGTAAACATTCCTGGCATGAACACCTCTGTTATCCGCTACCGTGTCGCGGACTTTCTCAAACGTTACGCACCATTCGACTCTGTCCCCGAGTCCGATCTCTTGACCCTCGCCTCCACCGGCCGCGTCAAGTTCCACGAATCGGACGAATACATCCACCGTCACGGCCAGAAGAAAACACCCTTCGTCTGGATCATCCAGCAAGGCCGTATCGAACTCATCCTCGATCGCAATGACGACCGCCAGCTCTTGGACGTCATGGGCGAAGGCGACATCCTCGGGCTCGATCGCTTCATCGGTGACGGCGACTACAAAACCTCCGCCGTCACCACCTCCGACACCATCCTCTACGCCGTCACCGCCCAAGCCTTCGAAGAGCTTTTGGCAAATCACCCCGACGTCGAACAATACTTCGCCGCCCACTTCTCGCTCGCCGCCTCGGCCACCGGCAAAACCTCCTGGCTAGACGCCCCACCGCCCCCCATCGATTTCCTCCAACACCGCCCCGTCCAACCAGGCCCGAGTCTCCCCGAAAACTTCACCACCCGCCAAGCCGTCCAAACGCTGATGACCAACCGCGCCCTCGCCGCCAACGTCAACGGCGCCACCCTCTCCGCCTCCGACCTCGCCCTCTTCTGCAACGCCAACCCAGCCCTCCTCCTCCACGAAATCGCCAACAGCCAATCCGCCGCCGAAATGAAGCCGCTGCTCGATCTCGCCAGCCGCCTAGTCCTCAACGCCCTCGCCCGCCCCGCCGACGTCGACGACTGCTCCCGCATGGCCACCGAGTTCGTCGCCGCCGCCACCACCGCCTGCATCCGCCTAGCCGAAAAGGACGCAGCCGACTCCGGCCTCACGCCCCCCTCCACCCGCCTCGCCTGGTTCGCCTACGGCACCCTCGCCCGCGGAGAACTCCTCCGCTTCGTCCCGCCCAAAGTCGGCGTCGTCTTCGACGATGCCTCCAACGAAACCTCCACCCAGGCCACCATCTACGGCTCCGTCGTCGCCGGTCGCCTCGCCGATTGGCTCCACCAGTGCGGTCTCACCGGCCCCGAATCCCTCTGGCCCGATGGCTCCCACCCCTGCATGCCCTCGAGCGAATGGCAGCAGTTCTTCGCCTCCACCATCGCCAACCCCATCGAATACGACGTCTACGCACGCCGCGAGTTCTTCGACCTCCGCCCCCTCGCCGGCGACGAAGCCTTCATCGACGAACTCCAATCCTGGCTCTCCACCCAACTCAAAAACTCGGACCTCCTGGTCCCCCTCCTCGCCAACGACAGTCTCGGCAACCTCCCGCCCCTGACCTTCTTCAGCGGCCTCGTCGTCTCCCTCGACGGCACGGAGCACAAGGACCTCGACCTGATCGCCAACGCCCTCGCCCCCATCGCCGACGCCGCCCGCGTCTTCGCCCTCGCCGCCGGCCATAAACAGATCAACACCCTCGACCGTCTGGCCGCCATCGGGGGCAATGAGGTCTTCCAGGACGCCGCCGAAGCCTACCGCGTCGCCCTCTACCAACAAGCCATCGCCGGCTCCAGCCGCCTCGACCCCGCCAAGCTCGAACGCCTCGACCAGCGCCTCCTCAAGACGGCGTTCACCAGCGTCCTCCGCCTCCTCGAACACACCACCCGGAAGCTCATCAACTTCGAATGAACCTCCCCGCCTACCTAGCCCACTTCGAATCCACCTGGACCGAAAACACACCCATCGAACAAGTGCGTTTCGTAGTCCTCGACAGTGAAACCACCGGCCTGGACACCCGCCGCGACAAGATCATCACGATCGGAGCCGTCGCCGTCATCGACGGCGAAATCCTCCTCGAAGACGCGTATGAAGCCATGTGCAAGCTGGATTACAACCGAGCCAGCGTCACCATCCACGGCATCACGAGAGACGAAACCAAAGACGCCATGGACGAA
>CANIFK010000323.1 GCA_947466555.1 Acidobacteriota bacterium
CAGCAGGCCGATTACCGCGCCCACGACGCTGCCCTCTGCCCGCGCTCCAGCCGGCTCTCGATCTCTTCCATCTGTTCGCCCAGCCGGGCGACCTTTTGGTCGAGCTTCCGCACCCGGTCTTCCAGATTCTGCGGCACCGAGTCCATCGGAGGGGCCAGCATGCGGAACATCGCGTCCCGCGCCAGATCCGAGACGCTCCGCGCGCCCTTTGTCTCACATAGCTCCTTCAACTGCCGGTACTCATCGTCCAGCAGGCGGATGCTCACCATCTTCGTTCTACGTTTAATCATTGCGGCCATATTGGCTCCAGGTCTAATCGCTCGACGCTTACGGCGACTGAGCGCTGCAATAGTTCTATGTTCACAATCACCCGGTGCCGCCCCTCGGCGCTCGCCAGGATTCCTTCTACGTCTTTCAAAGCTCCGGTCCGGAGCCGCACTCGCTGCCCGGCCGCCAGATACGGCCACGGTAGCGTCTCCTGGCCGCACCCGACGATCCGGTGTAATGCAGCCATTTCGTGATCTTCCACGGGGACCGGACTCGGCCCGTTGCCCACAACCTGTACGACTCCAGGCGTCTCCAACACCGGCAGAAACCGCCGCTCGGGCACCTGACAGAACACATACCCGCTAAACAACGGCAGGTCCACTTCCTTCACCCGGTCCGACCATTGACGCCGCGCCTTGTACATCGGCAGGAAGCAGGAAATGCCTCGGGCGTCCAAAGACTGGGCGGTGGCTCGTTCAAAATTTGAGCGAACACGGACGGCAAACCATGCCCCCCGGGACACATCTGACAACATCAGATTCCCTCTCCTCGCCTGTTCGGCGACAGGCTTCGCCCCCTTCAGTCACAGGCCGGGGGGAACCTGTATCCGCTGGGTATGACTTTAAGTTGAACTACTAGAATCCAGGAACGTAATGCAAATGTCAATCGAAAAACCCGGTGTAATCCCTTAAGCGGTACTATATGGAGGTATGATTCGCCTTATTCCACTGGCACTCGCGCTACTAAGTGTGATGGGCGGTGGGCTATTAGCATGGTCCCGCCTGGCGGAGTTGCCGGGAGATCATGCTCTTTGCCGCATGGGGTTCTGTGAAACAGGCCCGCCCACCGTGGCGTCAGAACCGCTTAACCCATTCTCCTGGAGTGATTTAGCGGAAAGAAAGGCAGCCGCTGGCGACATCGCGGGGGCCCGGGAATCCTTCGCGCGCTCAGTACTTCTAGGACCTAATGTCGCTCCGGTTTTGATCCGGTTTGTAAACTTCGAAGTGGCGAACGGTGAGTTGGAGCGAACCGTACCCACACTACGGCATATCCTGGAGCTCACTTCGGCGTATGACAGCGTCATTTTTCGCTACCTGGTCCGAAGCCAGGTTCCGCTCGATCGAGTTCTGACAGATGTCATACCGGATCCCGGGAAGGGATCGGCGGAAGTGGCGGCGGCGCGCGCCAGGGCCATCGCGGCGCACGCGGCGCTGCCGGACGGGGAAGCCCGGCCTCGGGGGGAGGCGGCTCGCGGATGGGTGGCCTACCTGATCGCCGACCGGCACCCGGAAGCCCCCAAAGCCTACCGGAGTCTGGCGGAGCGGGGTGGCATCACGCCGGACCTCCGCAACCAGTGGATAGAGTACCTGGTGGGGGTCCGTAAGGAGTACCCGGCCGCGCTCGAGGCCTGGGCCGAGGCCCACAAACAGGACGGATATCCGGCGAAGAACCGGATCTTCAACCCGAAATTCGAGGGCGCCAAGCCGAGCGGCCGAATGGACTGGTCCATCTCGCGCCACGAGCATGCCACCACCAAGACCGGAGGAGGGCTGACGGTGACCTTCGACGGGAAAGACAACCTGGCGTATGGCCACGTGACCCAACAGACCTATCTCGCAGCCGGCCGGTGGCGGTTCGAGGCCGTTGCGGAGGCCGATGGGCTCACGACGGACCAGCGGCCGTTCTTCCGGATCAACGACGCCTTTGACGCGCGGCGGCTGGACGTATCGACGCCGATGGCGCCGGAGCGGATGGCGGCGGAGTTCACGGTGCCGGCCGGCGGGAGTTGGGTGTCGATCACCCTCCAGCGGCGGCAGTCGGAGAAGTTTGACAACAAGATCGCCGGGACGCTCCGGTTGAAAGAGGTTCGGCTTGGCCAATAGACTACTGCTGCTCCACGCGGCGCGGCCGTCGGTGGACCCTGTGTCGGAGTTCTATCTCCGGGAGGCGGGGGACCTGGCGCCGGTCAACATCCTGGACGAAGGTGTCATGGGACATCTGCGGACGCAGGACTGGGGGCGGGCGGTGACGCGACTGCGCAGCCTGATCCTGCAGGCGGTGGAGGAGTACGGCGTGGGCACCGTGCTGGTGACCTGCTCGGCTCTCGGGCCGGTGCAGATGACGGCGATCCGCGAGGGGTTGCCGGTACGGGCCCTGAAAATTGACGAGCCGATGTTGGAGCAGGCGGCGTTAACCTTCGCCGGGCCGATCGGGCTTGTGGCGACGTTCCCATCGACGGTGGACACCTCGGTCGCCTGGCTGCGGCACTTCCAGCCGGAGGCGGAGATTGAAGTGAGCTGCGACGCCGGGGCGCTGGAGGGTTTGCTGCGGGGAGAGCGCGCTGAACACGACCGGCGGCTGATCGCGGCGGCCGAGGAAATGGCGGCTCGCGGAGTGGCCGGCATCGTTTTGGCGCAGGTCTCGATGGCGCGATTGGCCGAAGAAATCAGAAGCCGGACGGGCCTCCCGGTATTAGAGAGCTTGACGACTTCATTGGCCGGGGTACGCCGCTAATGATAAGCTGTATGACCGCGCCTCACTTTTCAGCATAGAACCATGCCCGCCCAGCCACCCCTCCCTAAAATCTGTATTGCCCTGGGTCTCAACACGGTTGAGAAACTGATGGCGCATGCCCGCTCCGAAGTAGAGAGCGGCGAGAAGTTCCTGGAGTTCCGGCTCGACTATCTGCCGCACCCGATGGACGGCGTGAAGGCGTTGCCGCGCTTTTTGGCTGAAAACCCGGAGTGTACGGTGTTGGCGACGGTGCGGCGGCATCAGAACCACGGTAAGTACGACGGCAGTATTCCGGAGCAGATCCGGATCCTGGAGGCCGCGGTGGAAGCCGGGGCCGTTGCCGTGGACCTGGAAATTGAAAGCGCGGAGAACGCCACCGATAAGTTAGAGACACTCAGGAACGGCTGTAAGTTAGTCATCAGTTACCATAACTTCGAGGGCACGCCGTCCATTGAACCGGTGTTCAAACGGATGGCCAAGATTCCGGCGTACGCTTACAAGATTGTGACGACGGCGAAGAAGCCGAGCGACGCGCAGAAGATGCTGGCGTTGGCCAAGGCGCATCCGCGGGAGAAGCTGATTGTGCTGGCGATGGGCGAGCCTGGGTTTTCGACGCGGGTGCTGGCGCCGGCGTTTGGCGGTCTGTATACCTACGCGGCGCCGAACGCGGCGGAGGGCACGGCATCGGGCCAGGTGAGCGCGCGGATGTTGCGGCATCTGTACCGGCTGGACAAGTTCACCAAGGCGGCCAAGATCTATGGCGTGGTGGCCGATCCGGTGCGCCATTCCATTTCCCCGAACGTCCACAACCGGGCGTTCCAGAGCAAGCGGATGGACGCGGTGTACCTGCCGTTCCTGGTGCATGGGAACCAGCTGAAGGACTTCTTCCAGATGGCCGATGCGATGCCTCTGTCCGGGGCGAGCATCACGATTCCGCACAAGCAGAAGGTGATCCGGTATCTGGACACGGTGGAGCCGCTGGCCAAGCGGATTGGCGCGGTGAACACGATTTGGAAGAAAGCCGGGAAGTGGCGCGGGACGAACACGGACGCCGAGGGCGTGACGGTGCCGTTGGCGAAGCGGTTGAAGCTGGGGAAATCGACGGCGCTGATTGTCGGCAATGGCGGGGCGGCGCGTGGCGCGGCGTTTGCGCTGGCTGACGCGGGCGCAAAGGTATCTCTGGTGGGCCGGAACCTGGACCGGGTTCGGGCGCTGGCGCGGATCTGTAACGGGGAGCCGTTGTCGCGCGAGGTCGCCTCAACGCGGATGTTCGACGTGGTGGTGCACTGCACGCCAATGGGGATGTGGCCGCACGCCGATGAGTGCTTCTTTGACGACCGTATCCCGGGCAAGCTGGTGTTCGACATGGTCTACAACCCACGGGAGACGAAGCTGCTGAAGATGGCCAAGGACCAGGGCGCGGAGACGATTGACGGGCTGGCGATGTTCCTGGAGCAGGCGGCGCGGCAGTTTGAGATCTTCACGGGTGAGACGGCGCCGCGAGCGGTGATGGAGAAGGCGGCGATTGAGTCTTTGGCCGGGCACTAGTTTCGGCTAGAATTGCCATATGCGGCGACGAGAATTGGCTTGGGCATTGTTTGCGGGCGCAACCGTTGCCCCCGCTCAGACCACGACGGCGGCCGATGAGCTGACGGCGCGGCGGGAACAGGTCAAGGCGAATGGCGCCGCGCTGGCGAAGTTCGAGATCCCGATGGCGACGGAGCCGGCCTTTGCCTTCAAAGCCTATTAGTTCCCCCGATGTCTTCTGGCTCTCCATTGGGGAGCTCCACGCCAAGCTGGCCGCCAAGGAGTTCTCTTGTCAGGAGTTGACCAAGGCGTGGCTGGAACGGCTGGAGAAGTTGGGACCGAAGTACAACGCGTTAGCCCTTTCGTTGCGGAAGCCTTCGATTTCGAAGGCCAAGGATATCGACAAAGAGCTGAAGCGGGACCGGGTGCGCGGGCCGCTGCAGGGCATTCCGTATGGCGCGAAGGACCTGGTTAGTTTTGCCAAGTTCCCTACAGCTTGGGGTGCGAAGCCGTATGCCGGGCAGGTTTTTGATGAGCATGCGCGGGTGGTGAAAAAGCTCGACGCGGCGGGTTCGATATGTTTGGGTAAGTTGGCGATGGTGGAGTTGGCCGGGGGCGGCGGGTACCGGTATGCCGCGGCGTCGGTGACGGGGCCGGGGTTGAATCCGTGGGACACGGGACGGTGGGCTGGGGGCTCTTCGAGCGGGCCGGGATCGGCGGTGGCGGCGGGGTTGGTTCCTTTTGCGCTGGGCTCGGAGACGTGGGGTTCGATTGTGACTCCGGCGGCGTTTTGCGGTGTCACTGGACTGCGGCCAACTTATGGGTTGGTTAGCCGGGCGGGGGCGATGGCGCTGTCGTGGACGCTGGACAAGATCGGGCCGATGTGCCGGTCGGCGGTGGACTGCGGGATTGTGCTGGCGGCGATTGCGGGTGGGGATTCGGACGACCCGGGGTCGGCGGGGAAATCGTTCTACTACGCGCCAGAGTATGTGCGGCCGAACAAGGAGATCACGATCGGGTACGCGCCGCGGGACCTGGAACTGATTGCTGACCGGGAGGTGGCGAAGGTGTTTGCCGACACCTACGCGGCGTTCCGGGAGATGGGCTTTACGATGAAGGAAGTGGCGCTGCCGGAGATGCCGTATTCGGCCGCGGCGAGCACGATTATCGGGTGCGAGGCGTCGTCGATTTTTGAAGACTTGATTGCGTCGGGCAAGGTGGAGCAGTTGGCCGATCAGAATCAGATTCTGGGATTGAAGGCCTCCTTCGACTATTCGGCGCGGGATTATTTGAAGGCCATGCGGGTGCGGCGGCTGGTGCAGGAGATGTTTGGGAAATTGTTTGACGGAGTGGATGTATTGCTGGCGCCGAGCCGGATTAACGTGGCCTCGCCGGTGGCGCAGGACATGGACGCCGATGCGGGGATTGTGAATCGCGGGGTGACGTTGCCGACGCGGGGGCTGCGGGATTTGAGCGCGGCGGGGAACCTGGCGGGGTTGCCGGGGCTGTCGATGCCGTGCGGGTTTGTGGGCGGGTTGCCGTTGGGGATCAGCGTGGTTTCGCGGCCGTTCCAGGAGAATCTGATTCTGGGAATGGGGCAGAGATATCAGGAGCGGACGGACTGGCACAAGCGGCGTCCGAAGGTGGATTAGTAACTCATGGAGACATTACCGGACTTACTGCGGTGGGGCATGTTTGTGTTGGCGATTGTTTCGTCACTTACTGACTTGCGGGACCGCACGATTCCTAACTGGCTGACGATTCCTGTTACTGTGTTCGCGCTGGGGGCGCGTTGGTATGTGGGCGGCTGGGAGATGTTGAAGGTGGGTTTGTTCGGGTTCTTGGTGGGGTTTGGCGTGTACTTCCTGTTCTTCCTGGTGGGCGGGCGCGGTGGCGGGGATGTGAAGCTGATGGGGGCGTATGGGGCGTTGATGGGAACGCTGAATTGGGTGGTTTTGGGGATTCTTTCGGGGATTCTGGCGGGGATTGTGGCGGTGATTATGATTGTGGCTAAAGGGCGGGTGAAGCAGACTTGGGCCAATATTCGCGGGATTGCGGGGAAGGACCGGGTGACGTTGGA
>CANIFK010000324.1 GCA_947466555.1 Acidobacteriota bacterium
TAGAGTGGGAGTATGAAGGACACGGCGACTACGCAGGCGAAACGGGAACGGGCGACGACACCTATTTCGGTGGCGCAGTTCCGTAAAGCAGCGAAAGCATTCAATGCCCGGACGACGGCGACCAAAGAGGTCGCAATGCAGACGCTGGTGGACGAGGGCATTTACACCCGGAGCGGGAAGCTAACGAGGCGTTACCGGTAGGGCGAGATGCACCGGTTGGGGTTTAGCTTCGTCCTGGGTTATCACGGCTGTGACCGAGGGGTGGGCGAGGCGTTGCTGGCGGGCAAGCCGTTTCGTGAGAGCCAGAACGACTATGACTGGTTGGGGCCTGGGATCTATTTCTGGGAGGCAAACCCGAAGCGGGCCATGGCGTTCGCAAAGGAGACCCGGGATCGTAGCGGGAGCCGGATCCGGGAACCGTTTGTGGTTGGCGCGGTGCTGGACTTGCGAAACTGCTTGGACCTCACAACTCTGGCTGGAGTGGAACAGGTTCGAATTGCCTATGAGAGTCTACGCGACGGGGCGCAGGTAGCGGGGAGGGCACTTCCGGAAAACAGCGGAGATCAGTTGCGGCGTAATCTGGATTGCGCGGTGATTAAGCGGTTGCACTCGATTCTGACGAATGCAGGAAGACCGGCAATTGATACGGTCCGAGGAGTGTTTGTCGAAGGGGCGGCGGCGTATCCGGGATCGGGGATCCGGGAGAAGACGCACATCCAGATTGCGGTGCGGAATGGGGAGTGCGTGAAGGGTGTGTTTCGAGTTCCGGAGCGGGATTTGCGGGGTTGATCAGGCGGCGTCGATGAGGGGTTTGGCGCGGTCGATTCGTTGGCGCTCGGCTGGGGAGTGGAGGGCGTTCCAGAGATCGGTGCGGCGCTGGATGTTGAGCCAGAAGTCCGGGGAGTTGCCGACGACGCGGGCGAGGATGAGGGCGGTGGCGGCGGTGACGGACCGGCGTTGATTGCAGAGTTCGTTGACGTGTTTGCGGGGGACGCCCATGGCTTCGCCGAGGGCGGATTGGGTGAGGTTTAGCGGGGTTAGGAATTCCTGTATGAGGATTTCGCCGACGGTGGCGGGCTTGCGTTTGGTGAGTAACATTGCAGCCTCTGAAATATCGATTGATCCGTGGAACGCTCAGCAAGGGAAGGGTTGGTGGATGGCGGCGATGACGCCGTCCATGGTGTGGTCGGCGGCTTCGAGGGCGATTTCGATTTCGTGGGCGCGCATCGTTTCGCTGGTGGCGGGGCCGATGGATATTGCCTTTGCGCCTTGGTCCAGGAGGCGGCGGCCTCCTAGTGCAAGGAAGTTCTTTACCGTGCTGGAACTGGTGAAGGTGATCCAGTTGACTTG
Source organism: Acidobacteriota bacterium (assembly GCA_947466555.1). GTDB lineage: Bacteria > Acidobacteriota > Terriglobia > Bryobacterales > Bryobacteraceae. The sequence goes on from CANIFK010000324.1 coordinate 1,351, forward strand.
GTCGACCTGGGCTAGTTTTTCTACGCTCTCTTGCGGGACTCCGGTGCGGTAAACGGGGACGATGTCGACGCGCGCACCGCGCTTGCGGAACTCGATGGGGATCAGATCGCGGCCTACGGCGGCTCTGGGCAAGAGCACTCTGGCGCCGGCGAGGCTTTCGTTTTCGAACGCCTTTACTACGCCTTCGGCTACGGCTTCGGCGGCGATGTTGTCCGGCACGATGCCGCGCGTGTGGAGCGCGGCGGCGGTCTTTGTTCCGATGGCCCCTATTTTGGCGCGGATGGCGCGGGCGTCCTTGCCTTGGGCGAAGAGGGCGTCGAAGAAACGGGTGACGGCGTTGGCGCTCGTGAAGAGAATCCAGTCGTAGAGCTTCAGGTTTTGTAGGGCTTCGAGGAGGGGGGCGGGGTCTTCGGGCGGTTGGATTTCGATGACGGGAATGTCCAACACGTGGGCGCCTAGGCGGCGGAGCTTGCGGTTGCCTTCTTCGCCTTGGCCTTCGGCTCTTGTGACCAGCACCGTTTGGCCGAAGAGGGGGCGCTTTTCGAACCAGTCGAGCTTGTTGCGGAGGGCGGCTACTTCGCCGATGACGATCGTCGCGGGGGGCTTTAGATTGTGGGCTTCGGCGATGGTGGGGAGTTCGGCTAGCGTAGTGAAAATCGTGTGTTGGCGGGGGGTGGTGGCGCGTTGGACGACCACGGCTGGGGTGGCGGGATTGCGGCCGGCTTCGATGAGACGTTGGGAAATCTCGCCGATGGTGGTTAGGCCCATGTAGATGACCAGGGTTTCGGCGTGGCCGACGCGGGTCCAATCGATTTTGGCGGGGTCGTGGCCGGTGACGAACGTTACGGAGCTGGTGTGGTCGCGGTGGGTGAGGGGGACGCCTGTATAGGCCGCCAGGCCGAGGGCGGCGGTGACGCCGGGCACCACTTCAAACTCAATGCCGGCGGCGGCTAACGCTTCGACTTCTTCGCCGCCGCGGCCGAAGATGTAGGGGTCTCCACCTTTGAGGCGGACGACGGTTTCGCCTTGTTGCGCGTATTCGATGAGGAGACGGATGATCTCCTGTTGCGGCATGGCGTGGTCCGACTTTTTCTTGCCGACGTAGACGCGTTTGGCCGTATGCGGGATTAACTCGGGCGCGGCTAGGTTGTCGTAGAGGACGACCGTGGCCAGGGCCAGCAGTTCCCTGCCCTTGACTGTGATGAGATCCGGGTCTCCGGGGCCGGCACCGATGAGGTAGACCTTGCCGATCATAGACGGGCGCCGGCGTTGAGGAGGCGTTGGCCTAGCTCGGCGCCGATGGCTTCGGCGTTGGCGACGGGGCCTTCGGCGTTGGCGCGGAAGGTGGTGGCGCCGTCGAGAGATACGACGATGCCGTGGATTTTGAGGGTCTCGCCGGCGAGGATGGCGTGGGCTCCCATGGGGACTTGGCAGCCGCCTCCGAGGGCTTTCAGTGCGGCGCGCTCGGCGGTGAGGCGGGCGCGGGTTTCCGGGTCGTCCATTTGGGCGACGATGGTGTGGCCGATGCCGCCGTCGGCACGGGTCTCGATGGCGAGGGCGCCTTGGCCTACGGCGGGGACGAAGACGAGAGGATCCAGGTATTGGGTGATGCGGTCGTGCCAGCCGAGGCGGATCAGGCCGGCGGCGGCGAGGAGAATGGCGTTGTACTGGCCTTCGGCCTGTTTGCGGAGGCGGGTATCGACGTTGCCACGGAGGTCGCGGATATCGATATCGGGGCGGGCGGTTTTGAGCTGGGCGGCTCTTCTGAGCGAACTTGTTCCGACGATGGCGTTTTCGGGCATTTCGCCGATGATGGCGTCGCGGGGGTCCTGGCGTTCCGGGAAGGCGGAGAGGACGAGGCCGTCGGGCAGATCGGTCGGCATGTCCTTGGCGGAGTGGACGGCGAGATCGATGGTGCCGGCGAGGAGCGCCTCTTCGATTTCCTTGGTGAAGAGGCCTTTGGTGCCCACCTTCGAGAGGGCCACGTCGGTGATTTTGTCGCCGGTGGTTTGGATGATTTCGATGCGGGTGGTGTGGCCTTTGGCCTGCAGCTGGGCGGCGATGTGGTTGGCCTGCCAGAGGGCCAGTTTGGAACCGCGGGAGCCGATGACGAGTTCGCTCATTCTAGTCGTGATTCTCCAATTTGAAAATGCGCCGCACCTCTTCAATCACCTGCCAGCCTTCGTCGCTTCCGGCGTTTCGGCGGATCTCCATGATGGGGCCGTGGGCGATCTTGGCCATCAGAGATTTCGTGAGCGCTTCGAGGGCTTCTTCCTGCTGCGGCGAGAGGGCGCCGAGCTTACCGCGCATGCGTTGGAGTTCGGCTTGGCGGAGGTGTTCGAGGTGATCCTGGAGGGCGACGATGATGGGCACCGCTTCGCGCTCCTTGAGGCGGGAGACGAGTTTTTCAACCTCTTCCCCGATGATCAGTTCGGCGGCGGCGGCTTCGGCTTCGCGCCCTTTTCGGTTCTGCTCGACGACTTTGCCGAGATCGTCGATGTCGTAGAGGAAGACATTTTCGAGGGTGTTGACGGAGGGTTCGATATTGCGCGGGACGGCGATATCGATTAGGAAAATGGGCCGGCCTTTGCGCTTGGCGCGGATCTGGCGCATCTGGGCTTCGGTGAGGATGTAGTGGGGCGCGCCGGAGGAGGCGATGACGATGTCGATATCGGGCATCGCCGATTGGAAAGCGTCGTAATCGATGATGGTGCCGTTGAAGAGAGACGCCATTTCTTCGGCGCGGGCGCGGGTGCGGTTGGTGACGAAGATGCGATTGGCGCCGGAGCGGTGAAGGTGGCGGGCGGCGAGTTCGCTCATTTTGCCGGCACCGATGAGGAGGACACCGCAGCCCTGCAGCGAACCGAAGATTTCGCGGGCGAGTTCGACGGCGGCGAAGGAGACGCTGACGGCACTTTCGCCGATGGTGGTCTCGGTGCGGACGCGCTTGGCTACGTTGAACGCACGGGTAAGGACGGTATCGAGGAACTGGCCGAGGACGCCTTGTTCCTTGGCGAGGGACCAGGCGTCTTTCAGCTGGCCGAGGATCTGGGGTTCGCCGACGACCATGGAGTCGAGCGAGCTGGCGACGCGGAAGAGGTGGCGGATCGCGTCGCGGTCTTCGAAGTGGTAGAGATGGCGGTCGAAATCGAGACGGTAGCCGGGTTTGGTGTGTTGGAGGAAGCCGGCGATGCGGTCGTTGGCGTTCTCCTTTTCATCGGTGGCGACGACGATTTCGACGCGGTTGCAGGTGGAGAGGATGAGGGATTCGTGAACGCCGTTGGAGCCGCGGAGGTGCTTCAATGCGTCGGGGAGAGACGCGGCGTCGAAGGCGAGGCGCTCGCGCACTTCAACCGGCGCGGTGCGATGGTTCAGGCCTGTGACGTGGAGCTTCATTTGGCGAGGAGGGGGCGGAGGCCCACGTGCGAGATCCAGGTTAGTGTACTGAAGAGCAGGACGTAGAAGGCGAGAAAGGCGGCGCGGCGGCCGCGCCAACCGGCGTTGGTACGGAGGTAGACGACGGCGAGATAGAAGGCCCAGGTGAAGAGGCTGATGTGCACTTTGCCTTCGCCGATCCAGCGGGAGCCGGACTCCATGTAGGCCCAGGCGGAGCCGCCGATGACGCCGAGGGTGGTGAAGACGAAGCCGGCGATCATGGCGCGGGAGGCGAGTTGATCGAGGGTGTGGAGGGGCGGGAGGCGGTGGAAGAATGTCGACGGTTGTTTGGTTTTGAGGTGCTTTTCCTGGACGAGGTAAAAGATCGATGCCAGGGCCATGAAGAGGGTGCAGGTGAAGCCGCCGATGTTGAGCAGGACGTGGGCGAGGAGGCCGGCGTCGCGGAGGCCGGAGTTGGGCCACGGGGTGGTTAAAGAGCTCGCTGTGGTGCCGAGGGCTGGTAGCAGGGCGACCATGGGGAAGGCGATGAGGCCGAGGGAGGAGAAATCGTAGATCCAGTTGACGACTAAGAAAACGATGGCGAGGACGAGGGCGAGGAGGGTGACGGTTTGGTGGAAGTCCTGGGCGGCGAGGTGGCCGTTTGCCATGGATTGTTCGACGATGGCGACGAAGTGGAAGACGGCGGCAACGGAGAAGGCGCCCATCGCCGGGCGGTAGAGGACGGAGCTGCGGCGGAGCAGGAAGTCCAGTACGTATATGAGGCCGGCGGAGTAGAGAACGGCGGCTACGCGCAGCCAGAAGAGGCTCATCTCCTGCATTTCTTTAAGTATAGCTGGTGGGTGGGGAGGTGAGAGCGGATTCAGAAGGTCGGATGCCTATTGCGCGGCGCGTAATACACAAAGTAGTATAGGGAAGTGATTCGCTCCTTCCGCGATCGCGAAACCGAGCAACTGTTTCACCGCTACGCATCGCGGAGGTGGGGAGCCATTGCGAGGATTGCGCTGCGGAAACTGAGGATTCTACACCGTGCCAACGATTTGGACGATCTGCGAATTCCCCCTGGGAATCGGCTTGAACGCTTGCAAGGGGACCGGGTTGGAAAGCACAGCATTCGAGTCAACGATCAATACCGAATCTGTTTTCGTTGGGAAAACGGCGATGCGTTCGACGTTGAACTGACGGACTACCATTGAGCGAGGAGGGGGAGATGGAACTAAAGGTGAACTTAGAGCCGGTACATCCAGGGGAAATTTTGCGGGAGGAGTTTTTGGTTCCGATGGGGATCTCGATCAACGCGCTGGCGCGGGCGTTGCGGGTGCCGCCTAGCCAGGTTTCCGGGATCGTGAATGAGAAGCGGGGGATCAGCGCGTTGATGGCGTTGCGGCTGGCGCGCTATTTCGGATGTTCGGCGGAGTTGTGGCTGGGGTTGCAGCAGGATTATGAGTTGGACGTGGCGAGGGATGAGGCGGGGGAGCGGATTGCGATTGAGGTGCTGCCGCGGGCGAGTTAGGGAGTGGTTTTGGGTTCGGCGATCCAGACGTTGCCGGATTGGTCGGTGAGGTTGAAGATGAGGCCGTTGGGGATGGGGGAAGTGGCGAAGGCGAAGGCGCCTTGCCGAGGGTCA
>CANIFK010000325.1 GCA_947466555.1 Acidobacteriota bacterium
CTATGCCCGGCCCGCTTGAGTGAATCAAATAGGAAAACAAGCAGTGAATCCGTTTTGGACAGCAGCGCAGATGGCAGGAGAGGATCAACGAAAAGGAGAACCCTCCCCACGTTCTATGCGGAACGGGCTCTGGCCCCAACCCGCGCGTCTAGTCCGAGGCAGCTCCCGACGAATCATGTCTCTGCGGTTTCGACCCGCGCATATCAGATTGATCTATCGTCGCGCCAGTTCCTCCCTGCTATCTGCCCTGCTGTCCCGCAAAAAGAAAAAGCCCGGCTCGCTCCTTGCGGAGCGCGCCGGGCCTGATCTCTAATCCTGTCAATTCTCGAAAGCTTGACAAGGTCGATCCATATCAGAACGTGTAGCTGAGTCCGATCATCGGCGCCACCCGGTCCCGCAGGCCGTTCTCATCGAGAGCGATCAGCAGGTTAAAGGTGACCAGCAGTTCGGCGATCGGATTCACTTTCAGGCCCAACGACGCGGCGTTCTGCATCAAGCGCGCCCGGCGTACCTGGACGTTCGGGAACACGGCGCCATTCGCCGCCCGGTAATCCACCAGCCGCACCCGGTTGCCTTGCAACTGTTGCTGGCCCAGATAGTCGGCGGCGAAGGTGAACTTCTTCGTCACGCCCATATCGAAGCCCACCGCGAACTGCAATTGGTCGGATTGGTTGCCCTTCACGCCGGTCTGGAAATTCCCGGCGAGAATCGAATTGCCGTTCCACTGATAGGCGAAATTGGCGTGCGGCGAGAAGTTCCCGCGCCGCATGGAAGCAGCGACGAACGGCCGCGCGCCCACCGAACCGGCGCCCAGAAAGTTGTATTCGTCCCCCGTTGGCAGCCGCGCATCGAGTCCCGTCGCCAGCGCGCCATTCTTCCAGCGCAGCGCGGTGTATTTCGCCCGCACCAGAACATCGCCGATCCCCTGCGCCGAACCGGCCGCGGAGAAAGTGGCCCGGTCCTTGTCTGGGAACGCGGAATCGAAGTAGTGAATGTCGGGCTGCGTGGATGTGCCGATGCGGCGGATGGTCGCATCGCTGACAATCTCGATGTTGGCGCTCGCCATCGGCAACGCCACCGAAACATCCAGCCGGTCCGTCAGCCCGTAGGTGAAATAGGCCACCGTCTGGCCCACCTGAATATCGAAGGCGTTATCGGTGGTGATGACGTCTTTCTGGAACTCGGGATTCGCCGCCGGCTGGTGCTCGAACAGCGCCGGGATTTTCTTGATGCTCAGCCCGTCCAAACGATCAAAATTGAAGTGCTGATAGCTAACGCCGGCCAGGAACTTGTTCTTGCCGATCGTCTCGGCGCGCTCGGCGAAGATGGGGCCGAAGCTCTGCCCGGACCGCGTGTAGACGCCCAGTGAAGAGTCGAAGCTATACAGGAACCCGGAGGCCGGCGAAGGGATCGGAATCGACGTCAACTGGTTGACGATCGAACCCACCAGCGGGCTGAAGTTCGATTGGAACGCGCTGGTGAAGTGCGCCGCGTGCTCGGCATTCGGCAGTACGATTCCCGTGGGCCCGTACAAGTTCGGAAACAGTGAAATCAGCTTATTGGAGCTTCCGTTCGTAGCCGTCGTGGCAGGAGCGGCCGGGTCGTGCGGCCAGAGGGCCAGACCCGCGAACAGCGCAAAATATAGGAGTTTCATTGGATTGTGTCTATGACCCAGGCATCAGCTTGCCTGCGTAGCTTCACGGTGACAGCCTGATCCACCGGCCGCGGACTGCCGCCGTCGTTGGACTTCATCTCCACTTTCAATCGGCACTTTACCGTCGCCGCTGTAGGCTCAACGGCAGGATCTCCCGTGGGCACAAGCGAATACCGGATCGATTTGAACTCCCGGAACGCCTGCTCCAACCGTTTCTTATCCGCCGCTCCGAACCCCGGCCGCGCCGCCTGCATCGCCTCTACGTCTTTGTTTTCGTAGGCTTTGGCATAGCGCGCAATGACATCCAGAATGGCCGTGTTGACGCCCACCTTTTCACTCGCCTCGTGTGCCTTCAACCAATTCAGCGCCTCCGGGTGCTGCGGAAAACGCGTCAGGAACTGTCGCACGCCACGCGCGTCGGGCGCGCCCTTCACCCGTTCCCATTCCAACTGTTCCACGCGCCGCGCCGCCTCAATCGCCAGCGGATCACCCGCGAACTTCTGCCGGAACGCCTCAAACGTTGCCGGGTCCTTCGACCCCGCCACCCGGTCCCACTCCATCGCCGCCGCCGATCGCGGCTGAAACGCGAATTCGTTCACCAGCGTGGAGATTTCCGCCGGGACCTGTTCGCCGCCGGTGGCTTGGCTCAGCTGCTGCTTAATCCGCCGCAGGGCCGCGTCCAACTGCACACCCGGCTCGCTGGCCGCATTCACCCAAGCCTCGGTAAACCGCCCGATCTCCCGCCCAGCCGCCGCCGGCACCGCCCGCCCCGGCAGGTTGGCCATCGCCAGCACCAGGTTTGCCGCGCGGATGTCCATCGACGCCAAACCCGGCTCCGGAAACTTCTTCTCCAGCACCGCGTTCCCCGGCGCCGGTTCAACGATGACGATCCCCGTCGCCAGCTTCTTCGTCTCCAGGTACCTTATCAACCGCTTCAATGAATAGGATTGATACTCGATGCCGTCCGTGCTTGCCGGCGCGTAGCCAACGGGAAGCAGATAATTCTCCCCCATGTCCTGCACCGCGTACCCGGCAAAGTAGAACACCGCCACGTCGTTCGGCTGCAACTGTTGCAGGAACTTGCTGATCTCCCTGCCCAACGATTCGGCTTCCACATTGACCGCCGGCGCCACCTGGAACTGCGTCGCCGTCAGTGCCCGGGCCATCGCGCGCGCGCTCGCCGTCGCCTGCGCCGCCGCCGGGATGTTCTTATAGTCGCCGTTGCCTATTACCAGTGCGCGGCGCGGCTGCCCGGTCAGCGCCAGACTTGCGCACAATAGGACGACCGCCGTCCTCAATGCCCCTGCTCCCGCCAGAGGACCGTGAAGGTGGAGATGTCGTGACCGGATTGGTTTGCAAGAATCAGCCGGAACCCATTCGCGGCTGCGGGTTGCTGCATCACCCGTATATCGGCAGGACGGACCTCAACCTGTACAGGGACCCCGGCAGGAAGACCGTTTCCGGATATCGAACCCATACGAACGCGATTACGCACGATCACCAGTCGCTCCCCGGCCGGCAATGCCCCGGTCCAGGCGAACCGCCCCTCCGGCGAGCCCATATAAGAGGTGGCCGGTTGGTCGGGACCCGGGTCGGGCGCGGCGGTGACAACCGGCGGCGCCTTCGGCGTCTCGGACTTCACCTCGGGCGCCTTCGGTTTGCTCTCTTTTTTACTGGCCTTCTCCACCACCACCGGTGATGCTTCTTTGACCGGTTCCGGACGCGGCGGCGCTGGTTCCGGAATCACCGCGGCTGCCGCGGCCGGTTGTGGCGGTGTCGCCACCGGCGTCTGGTGGCTGCGCGAATACACAAACGCCGCCAGTGCAATGCTGCATGCCAGCGCCAACCCGGCCTTTGCCGCAGCGCCACTTGATTGTGGTGTTAGTTGTGTGGCTTTGATTTCAACCGTTTGCGTGCGAATCCCCACCGGTGGGCGGAGCGTTCCTTCTCCCCGCAGCAGCGCCGCCTCCAACGCGTCCACGAAGGCGGTGCAGCTTTCGTATCGCTCGGTGGCTTCCTTATGAAGCGCCTGTCGAAGGACCGAGGCCGCCGGTTCCCCCACCGCCGCATTTACTTCCGCCGCCGACGGCGGTTCTACCGACAAAATCTGGTGGATCAGCCCGGGAAGGGAATCGGCGTTGAACGGTTTCCGGCCTGTCACCATCTCGAAAGCAATCACGCCCAACGAAAACTGGTCGCTCCGCCCGTTCAGCGGCTTGGTCAGGATCTGCTCCGGCGACATGTAGGCTGGCGTCCCAATAGCCACCCCGGTCGTCGTCATCGTCGTCGATTCCAGGATCTTCGCCACACCGAAATCAGAGACCTTCGCATGGCCCGTCGACGAAACCAGAATGTTCGCCGGCTTCACGTCCCGATGGATAATTCCTTTAGAATTAGCGAAATCCAGGCCGCTTGCCACCTCGCGCAACAGTTCGATCACCCGCGGAAACTCCAGCGGCCCGCCGTTCATCATCGTGTCCAGCGGCGGCCCGTCCACATATTCCATGACGAAATACGTGACGTCGTTCTCTTCCCCCAACTCGTACACGGTCACGATCGACGGGTGGTTCAACGACCCCGCCGACTGGGCCTCCCGCTCCAACCGCATCTTCAACCCATGCGTGCCCGCCGCACTCTCCAACTCCTTCGTCAGAATCGTCTTGATCGCCACCAACCGGTTCATTTTCAGATCCCGGCCCAGGTACACGATTCCGCAACCCCCTCTGCCGAGTTCCCCTTCTACGGTATAGCGACCAATCCTGTCCATGTCCCTGGTTGAATACGGAGTTTTCTATCTAGTTGTAGTACTAGTCTAGCTGAACCTCATCCACCAGCAAATCAATAATTTACAAAATAATCCCCTTCCTGGAATGGCGCACCACTAGCCCTCGGTGGTGGTACTTTCCTCCTGGGGTGGGTTCCACCCGGCGCTGGTGACACGGAGCCGATTGTCACACTTCATGAAGACCGTTTTTGTCTCGGTCCAGAGCAAAAAGTTTCAGACTCTAACCGGTTTGCTAGTAGTTTTATGGGATTTTTGTTGACACAAATGTATGCCCCGGCTACTATTAGCTAACGCTCTGGTGTAGTCAATTTAACAACTCTCAGAAGGTGTAACTATGGGTCCCTGCACGACCTTCCACATTGGCGATAAGGTGGTTTACCCCAACCATGGTGTTGGGACGATCGAGAATATTAGCACTCGCAACTTTGGCGCCCAGTTGGAGCGCTTCTACCTGTTGCGATTGAGCTACAACAGTATGACCGTCATGGTCCCCTTCAGCCACGCCGGCGATGTGGGCCTTCGTAAGGTGACTAAGGGTACTGAGGTCAATCGGATCCTCTCGTTCCTCGCCACCGGCGAAGTGAAGCGCACGCAGGATTGGAAGGATCGCTTCAAGGAAAACTCTGAGAAGATGCGCGTCGGCGGCCTCATGGGCCTCGCCGAAGTGTTCAAGGAACTGGTCATCCTCCAGACCGCCAAACCCCTCTCCTTCCGCGAAAAGAAAATGCTCGACTGCGCCCGCCGCATGTTGATCACCGAAGTCTCCATCGCGCGCGCCATCGTCGAACGCGAATCCATCGACCTGCTCACCCGCTCCCTGGCCAAGGCGAATCTGCCGATGCCGGTGGCGATGTAGTCATCCGCCCCTTGCGGATCACAGCCGTAGAAACTCTCTACCTGGCCGGCGGCATCACGGTGCACGCCGGCCCTATCCAGTGGCTCTGGGTAAAGATTCATACCGAAGACGGCCTCTACGGCCTGGGCGAGACGTATCCTGCCCCGGGCGCCGAAGAGGCCGTTATTCATGGTCGCCTCGCCGCGCGCCTGTTGGGCCAGGACGCCGGTCGCATCGAAGGCCTCTGGGCGTCGATGTTCGACGCCGTGTCCTACTCCGGTTGGGCCGGCGCCGAAATGCGCGCCATCAGCGCCGTCGATACCGCGCTCTGGGACCTGAAGGGCAAGGCGCTCAATACGCCCTGCTACGAACTGCTCGGCGGCGCCACGCGCGACCGCATCCGCACGTACAACACCTGCTACGACCACATCTCGTTTAACGACGAACCCGTCCGCCTCGCCGAAAGCCTCCTCGATTCCGGCATCCGCGGCATGAAGATCTGGCCGTTCGACCCCATTGCCAAGGTCACCGGTGGCAACTACATCACCCCCACCCAGATCAAAGAGGCGATCCGCCCCCTCCGCCTGATCAAAGAAAAATTCGGCGATGCCATGGAAGTGGCCATGGAGTTCCACGGCTACTGGTCGCTCCCCTGCGCCATCCAAATCGCCAAAGCCTGTGAAGAGTTCCAACCCATGTGGCTGGAGGAGATGTTGGGCCAGGACAACATGGCCGCCTACCGCGAACTGGCGAGTGCCACCCATCTCCCCCTAACCATCAGCGAACGCCTGATGACCACCTGGCAGTACCGCGAACTCTTGGCCAACGGCGCCGCCCGCGTCGTCATGCCGGACGTCGCCTGGTGCGGCGGCCTCACTCAAGCGAAGAAAATCGCCGACATGGGCGCCGCGCACTACCTGCCCGTCGCCCCCCACAACTGCGGCGGCCCCATCCTCCACGCCGCGACCATGCACCTCGCCGCCGCCGTGCCCAACTTGTACATCGCCGAATCGGTCCGCCGCCACTACGCCGACGAATACATCCCCATCGTCGGCGAACTCGCCAAGCCCGTAGACGGCTTCTTC
>CANIFK010000326.1 GCA_947466555.1 Acidobacteriota bacterium
CAACAGTCTTCTTCGACACCGGATGCAGCACCTCCCCCTCATCGTCCAGATACCAGGTGCGCCGATACTCCCCCATCCCGTGCTTCACCCGCATCCGCGCAAAAAACGCCGAAAGCCCATAAAAATCGTCCTGCGTGAAATTCTCCAGCGGATGGTTATGGCACTCCGCGCACTCCAGCCGAACGCCCAAAAACAACCGCGTCACCGTCGGCACCGCCCGATTCGTCTCAAACTTCTTCAGCATGAAATCGGTCGCCGGAGCCCAGAACGCCGTCGCCGGAACCAGGAACGAATCCCCCTCGCTCGTCAAAATCTCGCGCACCATCCGGTCGTACGGCTTGTCCTCGTGCAGCCAATCGCGAATCCACTCTTTGAACGTCCCCATCGCCCGGCCCTGCGAATTCAACTGGTGATTCCGAAACCAGTCCTCAAACTTCACCGTCCAGAACGACGCATACTCCGGACTCGCCAACAGCCGATCAATCAACGCCCCCCGCGAAGGCGCAGCCAAGAACGCCCGCGTCTCCTCCGGCAACGGAGGCCTTCCCAAAACATCCAAATAGACCCGTCTCAAAAACTCCGCATCCGTAGTCAACGGAGCCGCCGCGACACCCATCACCCGCAACCGTTTCCCCACCAACTCATCCACAAAATTGTTCCCAGGAAACGCCCCCACCGCCCCACCACCAACTACCCCAACCCGAATCGCCGCCACCTGCCCCATCCCCCGCGCCAGCACCGTCGTCATCCCCCGCGCGCCAGCGCGCACCACCCCATCCTCCACCTTCGCTACATTCTCATCCGCCGAAGAAAACCGCACCTCCCGCGTCATATCCCGCGTCGTCCCATCGCTCAGCCGGCCAATCACAGCCACCGCCTGCGAGCCACCAGCAAGCACCGCCTCCCGAGGCACCATCTCCAACCGAGTCAACCGCGCCCCGCCCGACGACACCCGAGCCCCCTGCCGAACCCAAGCCAACAACGTCCGATACTCCTCGGAATCCTTCGCCATCAACCGCCCGCCCCCATGCGGCGCATCAAACAGCGGTTTCCGAACCAGCAAACTCTTCTCCGGCTCAGCCAGATTCACGCGCTTCAAAACCATCGCATGATCCGCCTCCACGTCATACCCAAACAGCGAAAGCTTAAACCCATTCTGCCCCGCCGGCGACCCATGACACCCCGACCCATTGCACCCCTTAATCGTCAGGATCGAAACAATATCCGGCGAAAACCGAGGCTCCAACTGCCCAACAGCCTGCCCCCTCACCTCCACCCGAACCGAAGCATCCCCACACCGAACCGTCGCGACGCCAGTCGCGATGCCGACCACCCGAGCCCCCTCAACCCGAACAACCCCGGGACTCCCCGAGACCATCGAACACCCCGCAGCGACCATCTGTTGCGAAGCCCCCGGCCCAGCCAACACGACGCCCTGCGGCTCCAAAGAAGCCCCAAACCCCGCGACAGCCAACAACCAAACCCAGCGCAACATCCCGCCAGTCTATCCAAATCCCGCACCCCAAACGCAAAAACGCCGCCAAAGCCCCAAAAGGCCCCAGCGGCGCTCAAGCAAAAATCAAAAAACTACGCGCGTTCCAAATACTCGCCCGTCGTCGTCGAAACGCGAATCACTTCGCCTTCGCCAATGAACGCCGGCACCGACACAATCAACCCGCTCTCCATCGTAGCCGGCTTCCCAACGTTCGAAACCGTCGCGCTCTTCAGCCCAGGCTCGGTCTCAATGACCTTCATCTCCACCGCCGCCGGCAAATTCACGCCCACCGGCTTTTCCTGGTAAAACTCAATCTTCAGCTTCAAGTTCGGAACCAAGTACTGCGCCGCTTCGCCCAGCACGTCTTCCCCGAACTCGTACTGCTCGTACGTCTCGATGTTCATGAAGTGATAGGTGTCGATTTCCCGGTACAGGAACTCCACTTCCTGCTCGTCCAACGCGATTTTCTCCACCTTGTCTTCCGAAGCAAACCGGTGTTCGAACATCGCGCTCGTCCGCAAATTCCGCATCTTCACCTGCACAAAAGCGCGCAGATTCCCAGGCGTGCGATGAGTGAATGCAAAGATGCTGTGCAGTTCGTTGTTGAACTTAATCACCATGCCGGCGCGCAAAGAGGTGGCATTAATCATGAAAAACCAAGACTCCTGTCAAAAAACGATTCCATAGTATTTTACCAGACCGCCCCCTCCCGCCGCCTGTCGTAGAATGAGGAGTACCAGCGCCGGCTCCGCAGGCGCTTTTTCTCTTTTTCCATATGCTCCCTGAAAAGTTGATGGAAGGCCTTACCTTCGACGACGTTCTCCTCGTCCCCTCCCGGAGTTCGGTTCTGCCCGCCAATGCCGACACGCGGACCCACCTCACCAAGCGCATACCACTCAATATCCCCATCATCTCGGCGGCCATGGACACCGTCACCGAGTCCCACCTCGCCATCGCCCTCGCCCAGCAAGGCGGCATCGGCATCATCCATCGCAACATGACCATCGAGCGCCAGGTCGAAGAAGTCGACAAGGTCAAGCGCTCGGAATCCGGCATGATCGTCGACCCCGTCACCATCCGCCCCGATCAGCTCATCACCGAAGCGCTCGACCTCATGAAGCGCTTCCGTATCTCCGGCGTCCCCGTCACCAAGCCCAACGGCGAACTCGTCGGCATCCTCACCAACCGCGACCTGCGCTTCGAAACCAACTTCAACCTGCCCGTCTCCACGCGAATGACGCAGGGCCGCGAAAACCTCATAACCGTCCCCGTCGGCACCACCCTCGAAGACGCCGAGCAGATCCTCCACAAGCACCGTGTCGAAAAACTCCTGGTCGTCGATGATGGCTACTTCCTCAAAGGCCTCATCACCGTCAAAGACATCCAGAAGAAGTTGAAGTACCCCAACGCCGCCAAGGACGCCCAAGGCCGGCTCCGCTGCGGCGCCGCCGTCGGCTCCACCAAGGACTACCTCGAACGCGCCGCCGAACTCGTCCGCCGCAAGGTCGACGTGCTCGCTATCGATTCCGCCCACGGCCATCACCAGGGCGTTCTCGACGCCGTCAAGGCCATCAAGATCCAGTTCCCCGACGTCGATCTCATCGCCGGCAACGTCGCCACCTATGAAGGTGCCCGCGACCTCATCGAACTCGGTGTCGACGGCATCAAAGTCGGCATCGGCCCGGGTTCGATCTGCACCACCCGCGTCGTCTCCGGCGCCGGCGTGCCCCAGATCACCGCCATCACCGAAGCCGCCCGCGCCTGCCGCGAATTCGGCATCCCGCTCATCTCCGACGGCGGCATCAAGTACTCCGGCGACGTGTCCAAAGCCATCGCCGCCGGCGCCGATAGTGTCATGATCGGCAGCCTCCTCGCCGGCGTGGATGAAAGTCCCGGTGAAACGATTCTCTTCCAGGGCCGCACCTTTAAGAGCTACCGCGGCATGGGCTCCTTGGGCGCCATGACCGCCGCCTCCCAGGACCGCTACGGCGACCAAGGCGCGGGCAAACTGGTCCCCGAAGGCATCGAAGGCCGTGTCCCCTACAAAGGGCCCCTCTCTGAACTGGTGTTCCAACTCGTCGGCGGTCTGAAAGCGGGCATGGGCTACACCGGCTGCGGCACGATCCCGGACCTCCAAGCCAACTCCAAGTTCCTGAAGATCAGCCCCGCCGGCTTGCGCGAAAGCCACGTCCACGACGTGATCATCACCAAGGAAGCCCCCAACTACCGCGTCGAATAACGAAGAGGAAGCGTGGAGCCCAGGACGTTCTCCTACACGCCCGCCTCCGCTCACCGCGCAGCGGCCAATCTAATCAAATCGACCCTGCCGGCAGCCGGGATCAGTGTGGTGGTTCTCATGGCCGCCGCGTGGCAGTTTAGCGCAAGCAGTTCGATGCCAAGCCGCATCATTTCGTTAGCCACGGTCCCCGCCACACTCATCTGGTCGCTCACGCTTTGGTTCTTCCGTCTCCGTCGCCAACTCGGCGCGCTTACATATGCCTGTTCCAGCGAATCCCTCCAAGTCGGGCCGCTCGCAATCTCCCGGCAGGAAGTGGTTGCCCTGGACGTCACCGCGACATATTTCACCGTGAAAGCCGCCAACCGCCGCGCCATCACCGCCAACGCTACTCTCGACGAATACCCCGTACTCCTCGACATGATCCGTTCCTGGAACCCGCCCGAAACCACCTACCGCGACATCGATCTACCCCGCATCGCTCTCCGCTACCTTCAGTTCGTGCTCGTCCTCGCACTCCTCGTGATCTTGTTGTCCTACCGATTTTAACCCCCAAAAACCGTGTCACACACGATTCCCGCGACGCCCCCACGCGCCAAACAAATCAACAACTTAGCCCCGAAATCCCCGCCGAAAACCGTGTCACACACAATTTATTTCCTCACCCGCCACGCCCGCACCTCCCGCCCCGAGACGGAATAAACCACCCCACCCGCCTCCCACAAACCACCAACAGCGGCACCCCGCACCCGCTCAACCGAATCCCTCCGAGGCCGCACAACCATCACCCCCAGCCCATCCCCAAACACCACCAGATCCCCCACAACCACCGCCCCCGTCGGCCGGTCCAACCGAGCCCCACCAACCGCACGCTCAACCCACTCCAACTTCCGATCCGCCCCAGCCGAAACACCGGCTCCCGCCACGCCCGGGGACGTCCACACAATCGTCAACGCACACGGGACAGCTCGCGCCGGTATGGCCGAATCGGGTCGACTCCGGCGTCCCGCCCGTTTCGATCTACGGCAGAGGCGGGACGCGGCGCGGCGGCGGAACCGGTGGCGGCGCCGGCAACGACAGGAGCCGGCTGAGCACCTCCAACCGCGGCGCCATTTGCGCTTCCCAACCAAAAACCTCCGAAAACTTAGACAAGCCGGCCGCTGCCAATTCACACAGCCCATCGTAGTTGGCGATTGCTTCGCCCGCCATGTTCGCAACCTCCTCCGCCTCCACCCCGCAGATGAGAACGTCCCGCCCATGTGTAAATGAAATGTTCTGATTCAACTCATCCGTCGCGCACACAGCCACTCCGCTCAGGGCGGCTTCCACGCAGCAACCAAGCGGAAATGCGTCGAACTTTCCTGGCATCAACGTGAACACCCGGTTTGGCGATAGGAAGAGGTCGATCCCTCTAAAAAACTTTCTCAGATCAGTGGATGACAGCGGGGCGTGAAAGTGGATTCGTCCCGCGAGGTCCGAAACGTCGATCTCCTGCTCATCCCACGGACCGATCACATGAAACTGAACGAATTCGAATCGCTTCGCCAGTATTCGCGCCGCGTGGATAAAGGTATCAAATCCCTTATCGCGCCCTAGCGGCATGTATTTCCACCCCGCGAAGCAGACATCCACCGTCTTCTTGTGAATGCCGAAGTACCGCTTCTCCGGCAAATCGCTGAGGGCGGGCGGCGGCATCACGCCCCCATAAATCAGCCGAATGCGCTCTTCGTCACAAAGCCCCTTATCGATGAGATAGTCGCGAGTTATCTTCTGGGTTGCGATGACACACCTGAAATTCGGTGAATCAAAAATCCTCTTCAGCCCCTCATCGACTGCAGGCTCATTAAGGTAAAATGAGCCGCCCGGATACAGCGTGAAGGCAAATGGCGTACAGCTCCGGTTGAGCGCGTCCAAATACGTCCGCACGTTTTGAAAAAAGACGCAATAGGCCGCTTGCCCCGCAAACGAAGTCCCCTCGTGAAGCAGCTGGATCCGGTCCTGGTCCTGCGGGAACATGCGAAGGTGGGACTCGATTAGGTCGGACGGCGCCTTTTGCATACCAAGAAACGGCATCGCCGCAAGGCTGGTGTGTACGGTGGCACTGGGAAACGCATCCAGCAGCCCGGAAAGTTCGGCGAATCGAAACGACGACAGAGGATGAGGGAAGCAGTCGTCTAGAACCATGAGGCGGTGCCCCGCCTCAGCGCGCACGCCGTGAGATTGCATCAGCCTCAGTCTAACGTAGGGCACGTTGCGTCAACAATGCCTGCCGCCGGACCGCTTCGTCGACACCGGAATCGCGAGGCAGCCACCCACCACCTCTAGAAACGTGTCCCACAAAGTTTATCTCCGCACCCGCCGCGCCCGCACCTCCCGCGCCGACACCGAATAAACCACCCCATCCGCCTCCCATAAACCAACAACAGCCACACCCCTCACCCGTTCAATCGCCCCCATCCGCGGACGCGCCACCAACAACCCCAACGCATCCCCAAATACCACAGCCTCCCCCACAACCACCGCCCCCGTCGGCCGGTCCAACCGCGCCCCACTGACCCCACTCTCCACCCACTCCAACTTCCGATCCGCCCCCGGCCGAAACACCCGCACCGGCGTCCCCA
>CANIFK010000327.1 GCA_947466555.1 Acidobacteriota bacterium
GCGTCGAACCGCTCCCGCGCGCTCCCCGCCAGCATCGAATACACGCCCAGGCTGAACAGCACCAGCAGCACCGCCAGCGCCCCCACCCACCACAGCGTCAGCCGGAACCGGAACGAGTTAGTCACCGCCCTCCTCCTCCCGCGCCAACCGGTACCCCTCGCCCCGCCGCGTGTGCAACAGCCGCGCCGCGCCCTCCCCGTCCACCTTCTTCCGCAGCCGCTGCATATACACTTCAATCAAATTCGAGAACGGATCATACGCCTCGTCCCACACGTGCTCGCTGATCTCCTCGCGCCCCACCACCGCCCCCTCCCGCCCGGCCAAATACTCCAGCAGCGCATACTCTTTCCCCGTCAACGCAATCACGCGCCCGCCCCGCGTCACCACGTGCGAATGCGTGTCGATCTCCAAATCGTCCACCCGCAACACCGTCTGCCGCAGCACCGGCGCCCGCCGCAGCAACGCCCGCATCCGCGCCAGCAGTTCGTCCAAATCAAACGGCTTGGCCAAATAGTCATCCGCCCCCGCGTCCAACCCGTGAATCCGCGACGCCGTGTCCCCCCGCGCCGTCAACATCAGAATCGGCACCGCCGACCCCGCCCCCCGGATCTCCCGGCACACCGCCATCCCATCCTTCCCCGGTAACATCAGGTCCAGCAGAATCAGGTCGTACGAGTTCACATACGCCTTCTCCACCGCCGCGTTCCCATCGGCCGCAATGTCCACCGCATACGCGCGGTCCCGCAACCCCCGCGCCAGTTGCGCGGCGGCGTCCGGTTCATCTTCAACGAGTAGGATGCGCACCCGTCTCCAGTGTACGTTTCCGCCCGCCAAACCAGGGATACAGCAGCGGCAGGACATACAGCGTCAAAATCGTCGACGTCACCAATCCGCCAATCACCACCGTCGCCAGCGGCCTCTGCACCTCCGCCCCAATCGCCGTCGAAAACGCCATCGGCACAAACCCCAGGCTCGCCACGAAAGCCGTCATCAGCACCGGCCGCAACCGCATCGACGCGCCGATATGCACCGCGCTTTCCACGTCCATCCCGTCATCCCGCAGCCGGTTGATGTAGCTCACCATCACAATCCCGTTCAACACCGCCACGCCAAACAACGCAATAAACCCGATCGATGCCGACACGTTTAAATTCAATCCCCGCAGCCACAGCGCCGCAATTCCGCCCACCAGCGCGAACGGCACGTTCATCAGAATCAGAATCCCCTGCGGTGCCGAACCAAACGTGGCATACAGCAGCCCGAAGATAATCGCCACCGAAATCGGCAGCACGATCATCAGCCGGTGCGACGCCCGCTCTTGATTTTCAAACTGCCCGCCCCACTCAATCGAATACCCCGGCGGCAGCGTCAACTGCTTCTGGACCGCCGCCTGCGCCGCGTTCACAAAGCTCCCCAGATCGGTGCCGCGCACATTAGCCTGCACCACAATCCGCCGCTGCCCCTTCTCGCGCGAAACAATCTCCGGCCCCCGGTCTGTATGGATCTTCGTCACCTGGTTCAGCCGCACCTGTTCTCCACCCGGAGCCTGCAAAATCAGGTTCCCCAAACTGTTCAAATCATTTCGATACGACGCCGGCAGCCGTACCGCCACCGGGAACCGCCGCTGCCCCTCAATCACTTCCGACACCGTCACCCCGCCCGTCGTCGAATCCAACAGCTCCTGCACATCGGTCACGTTCAGCCCCACCCGCGCCAGCGCCGGCCGGTCCACCGCCACATGCAGCTCCGGCACGCCAAACAAAATCTCCGCCTGCGTATCGGCCGCCCCCGGCACGGCGTTGATAATCGCCAACGCCTTGTTCGCCAACTGCTCCAACTGCTTCGGATCCTCCCCGAAAATCTTAATCGCCACATCAGCCTTGATTCCCGAAATCACTTCGTCCAACCGCATCGCCATCGGCTGCGTGAAGTTGTAGGAAACCCCGCGAATCCGCTCCAGCCGCGTCGCCATCTTCTCAATCAACCCCGCCTTCGTCTCGCCCCCCGGCCACTCCTCGCGCGGCTTCAACAACACGTAAACATCGGCCTCGTACACCCCCATCGCCTCCGTCGCCAGGTCCGGCCGCCCCAGCTTCGTCACCACCCCGGTCACCTCCGGAAACTCCTGAATCGCCTTCTCAATTCGCTGGCTGATCTTCACCGATTCCGGCAACGAAATCCCCGGCATCTTCCGGGTCGTAATCAGCAGCGATCCCTCGTCCAGCCGCGGCATGAATTCCGTCCCCAAATACGAAAGCGAACCCAACGCCACCGCCACCGCGATCCCTCCCGCCGCCAGCACATACGGCCGGTAGTGGAACGCCCGATGCAGCGAATGCATGTAGCTCTTCCGGAACCGTTCATACCATCCGCCATGGTGTTCGGTCACTTTCCCCTTCAGTGCAAACGTCGCCAACACCGGCACCACCGTCAACGCCAGTAACAACGAACCCAACAGCAACGAAACCACCGTAATCGCCATCGGCCGGAACATCCGCCCCTCCAGCCCTTCCAGCGTCAAAATCGGCAAATAAACAGCGATAATAATCGCCACCGCGAACACAATCGGCCGCGCTACCTCGTGCGCCGCCGCCCGCACCGTGTCCAACACGTTATGCCGCTTCCCATCCGCCAGGTGCCGCACGGAGTTCTCCATCATCACGACCGCCCCGTCCACCACCATCCCGAAATCAATCGCCCCCAGGCTCATCAGGTTCGCCGAAATCCCATACGCCGCCATACCAATAAAACCAAAAAGCATGGATAGCGGAATCACCAGCGCCACCAACAGCGCCGCCCGCACATTGCCCAAAAACAGCAGCAGCACCACGATCACCAGCGCCCCGGCCTCCACCAGATTCTTCCCCACCGTCTTCATCGTCCCGTTAATCACGTCCGACTGGTCATAGAACGGCACAATCTTCAACCCCGCCGGCAGCGTCTGCGCCGCCAGCCGCGCCTTCACCCGTCCAATCACATCCCGCCCGTTCTCGCCCTTCAGCATGATCGCCATGCCCGACACCGTCTCGCCCTTCCCATCCCGCAGCGTCGCCCCCTGCCGCGGCACCGCGCCCGTCCCAATCGTCGCCACATCGCGCACCAGCACCGGCGTCCCGGCGCGCGCCAACAGCACAATCTGCCCAATCGCCTCGGCGTTCTCAATGCGCCCCATTCCCCGCACCGTGTACTGTTCCTCGCTGTGCTCAATGAATCCGCCACCAAAGTTGCGGTTATTCTCCTGCACCCGCTTGAAAACGTCATGCAGCGTCAACCCGTAGCGCTGCAGCGACCGCGGGTCGACTTCAATCAAAAACTGCTTCGATTCGCCGCCCCACGTGTTCACCTCGTTCACCCCGGGCACCGTCCGCAACTGATACCGGATCACCCAGTCGTGCAGCGTCTTCCTGTCCATCAGGGACTGGCTGTTCCCCTCCACCGTGTACTGGTAAACCTCGCCAAACACCGTCGCCACCGGCCCCAGAGTTGGCTCCAACCCCTGTGGCAGGCGCGAGCGCACCTCCTGCAGCCGTTCATTAATCAACTGCCGCGCAAAGTAAGTCGGCACCGAGTCGTCGAAGATAATCGTGACAATCGACAGCCCCAGCTTCGAAATCGAGCGGATCCCCTCCGTTTTCGGCAATCCCATTAATGCCGATTCAATCGGGAACGTTACCAACTGCTCCACCTCGGTCGGCGGCAGCGCCGGCGCCTCCGTAATCACAACCACCTGATTATTGGTCAGGTCCGGAAACGCCTCCAGCGGAATCCGAAGCGCCGTGAATATGCCCGCGCCCGCAATCAACAGCAGCGCAATCAACGTCAGCCAGCGGTTATCCAACGAAAAGTCGATCAAAAATTTAAGCACTGTGTCCTATTCCGTCGGATCCCGCAGAATCTCGCTCTTCAATAAAAATGCGCCGTGCGTCACAATCGCCTCGCCCACCGCCACGCCGGAAACGATCTCGTGATACCCGCCCGCCGTCGCGCCCACCGTCACCTTCCGCGGCTCGTAGTGGCCCGCCTTGGTTTCAACAAACACCACCTTCGCCCCATCCAACTCCTGCACCGCGCCTTCCGGCACCACCGCCACCTCCTGCGAAACCGCCGCCGCAATCTCGGCGCTCGCAAACATCTCCGGCTTCAATCGCCCGCCCGGATTCGGCACCGCCACCCGCACCTGCAGTGTGCGCGTCGTCGCGTCCAGCTTCTCGCCCAGTTTGATCACCCGCGCCGGGAACGTCTCCCCCGGGTAGGACTTCACTGTCACCTTCACCGGTTGTCCCACGCGCACGCCAGCCAACTCGGCCTCATTCACCGCCGCCAGCATCCACAGCGTCGAAAGGTTGCTCAGCGTGAACACATGATTACCCGCCGTCACCACCGTGCCCAACGTCGCCATCCGGTCGGTCACCGTGCCCGTCGCCGGCGCCCGTATCGGAATTAGCGCCTGTGTCGCGCTCTCCACCGGCACCTCCAGAAACTCCGTCAAATGCGTCTTTTCCTTCGCAATTTCAATCTCCGCCGTCGCCACCGCGTGCTCGGTGTTGTGCAACTCCGTCTCGGCGGCGTCCAGCTGTTCCTTCGACGCGGCCTTCAAATCAAACAGCCTCTGCGTCCGGTCCCGCACCCGCCGCGCATGTTCGCTCAGCACTTTCCGCCGCTGCAACTCGTCCAGGTTCTGCCGGTACACCGCCCGCGTGTTGTGCACATCGTCGCTGTGCATCCACGCCAGTACCTCTCCGGTCTTTACGAAATCACCCGTCTTCGCCAGTACCTGCATAATCTTCCCGCTGGTCAACGCGCCCACCAGCCACGTCGCGTCTTCGTTAACTACCAAATGCCCGTTGGCCTGAATCGCCGCCGCCTGCGGCCGCGACGTCACTTTTCCCAGCTTGATCCCCGATTCGGTCACCGTAGCCGGATCAAACTGCACGAAGTTCTCCTTCGCCTTCGGCGGTGCCGCTGCCTGTGGCGCCGGCGCCGTACCGCACCCAATCAGAAACACAATGAGCAAAACGGTCAGTAGTTTCATCGCAGGATTCCTAACGCGGATTGAAGTTCAACAACAGCCAGATGGAAATCGGTCAACGCCCGGAAGTACAGCAAATCGGCCTCAATGCGCCCCCGCTCGGCGTCCAGCAGCCGCAACAGGTCCGCCCCGCCCTCCCGGTAGGCGGCGTTGGAAATGCGCGCGATGTCCCGCGCCCGTTCCCGCAGCGCCGGCAGCGCCCCGGTCACCAACTCCCGCCGCGTCTGGTAATTCGTGTACGCGGCCTCTGCCTCGGTCCGCGCCGCCCGCTCCGCCGCCCGCTCGGCCGCCGTCGCCACTGTCACGTCCGCCGCCGCCGCCGCAATGTTCCCCTCGTTCCGGTTCCGAAACGGCAAATTGATCTGCACGCCCGTGATCAACGTGTTGTACCCGCTGGTTCGTTTGTAGCCCGCCAGCACCTCCGGGTCCGGTTTCGCATTCGATTGCTGCAGCCGCACATTCGCGTTCGCCTGCTGAATCGCCTTCCGGTACGGCAATAGATCCGGTCTCTGCCCAACCATATCGCCAGGCTTCTCAACGGTTGCCAACACGTCCATCGGCTCCGAAAATCCCGCCCCCGGCTGATCGGCCATCCCCATCTCCCGGAACAACCGGATCCGCGCCGTCACCGCGTCCTGCTCGGCCGTCCGGTACGCCGCCCGCAACCGTTCGGACTCCAGTTGCACGCGCAGCAGGTCCACCTCCGCCATTGCGCCTTCCTTCACCCGGTCCCGGTGATACTGCACCGTCAAATCAAAGTTCCGCAGACTCTCCGCGAACGCCTCCCGATACCGCGCCGCCCCCGCCGCCGTCCAGTACGCAGCCCCAATCCGCCCCGCCAACTGCCACCGCAGCGCGTCCCGCTCGGCCGCCGTCCGCTGCACCCCCGCCTGCGCCGCCGCCACCCGCGCCGCCCGCTTCCCCCCGGTCTCAATCACCTGCGACGCATACAGAAACGAATCCGCATCCTGCCCATACTGAAACCCCGGCCGCCCCCAGGCCCGCGCATTCTCCGACTGCACGAACAACCGCGGATTCGGCTTCAACGCCGACTGCGCCGCCAGCCCTTCCGCCCCCCGTATCCGCGCCTCGGCCGATTCCAGCAGCGCATGCGCCGCCAGCCCCTGGTCGAGCGCCTCCTGCAGCGTCAACGCCTGCGCCATCGGCCCAAGCATCATCACAAAAACCAACTGGCGCAAAGTGTTCACTACGCCAACACTACACAGGGGAACCTAAACGGAAGATGAACGCCGCCCCATCGCCACCCGTGGAATCCCAGCCAGATCCGCAAAAATCTCCACCCCGTCCC
>CANIFK010000328.1 GCA_947466555.1 Acidobacteriota bacterium
ATCTTCCGGTGCCCCATGCTGTACAGGTACTCCACAATACGCTGCATGCCCCGCCGGTACTGCGTCTTGATGCTCATGACGTACGGCTTCGGAGTGCCCACATCGTAAACGACAGTCCGGACTTTTCGCTCCGACAACTCATCCAGCAAGTGCGGCGCGATCTCCGACACAATCAGCGCCAACCCCGCCACCCGCCGCCCCAGCATCAAGTGAACATTTGCCACCAATCGCTGCGGGTCGTAGTCCGTGTTGGCAATCAGAACCTCGTAGCCCTTTTCCCGGGCCTCGCTCTCCAGTGCCCGGAAAACATCCAGAAAGAAGGGGTTTTCCAGATTCGAGACCAACAGTCCCAGCGTCCGAGTCGCCCCGCCCGCCAGCGCCCGGGCATGGATGTTCGGGAAGTACTTCAACTCCTCAACCGCTTTCAATACCTTCGCCCGCGTGCTGCCCTTCACTACGCCGATGTTGTTCAGTACACGGGATACCGTAGCCGTCGACACACCTGCCTGGTCTGCAACGTCTTGCAAACTACGAGTACTCATGCGGCTATGCTATCGCATTCACCGCTTCGGAGCGCGCTTACCAATGCAGTACAAGTACCCGGCGGTCCGCAGAAAAAGCTGCCCGTCACTCACCGCCGGCGAACTCAAAGTGTAATCTTTCATGTCGTTTTCAGAAAGCACCTTGAACTCCGGCCCAGCCTGGACGACAGTCACTAAACCGTCCTCATTCGTTACATACAACTTGCCATCCGCCAGCAACGGCGAAGAACTGTAGATCGCCGATTTGATTCGCTTGCCCCCGTAGACTTCCTGCCCTGTCTTGGCATCCAGGCACCACAAAATCCCCCGGTCATTCGTCACATACAGGTACTTCCCATCCGTCACCGGGGTCGGCACATCCGGCCCGTTCGGGTTCTGCCAGGCAACGTGGGTCTTGCTTACGTCGCCCTTCCCCCCTGGCCGCAACGCCGTCAGCGGCCGCACTCTCGTCGGCGCATAAATCAGCCCGTCCCGGACGACAGGCGACGCAATGATCCGGTTCATCGGGTTGTTTTGGGGATTCAGAACGTTGGCGCGCCACAATTCCTTCAGTGTCGCCGGGTCGTGTCCCGTCACCACATCGCCACCCGAAATGATGATCTCCGTCTGCTTGCCCGAAGTCCAAACCGCCGGCGTCGTATAGCTGTCCGGCGACTCCACAATCGCCTCCGTCGGCCGTTCCATCCGGACCACCGTCTTCCCCGTCTTCGGGTCGATTCGCAAAATGTAAGAAGGATCGTCCGTTTTCATTCCGTGCAGAACCTGGACGTACAGCGTCCCATTCCACAACAATGGCGACGACGCGTAGCCCCAGTTCAACCCGAACTTGCCGTAGTCTTTCTGGATGTCCCGCGTCCAAAGCTCAGTCCCATTGAAATCGAACGCCTTGAAGATCCCCGTGCCCGTCATCACGTAGACGGCTTTCCCATCCGTCACCGGCGACGGCGACGACATGTTCTGCTTGTTGATCTTGTAGTTCCCGCCGCCGAGCTTCTTCTTCCACTTCACCCCGCCGGCCCCACGGTCCAGCGCCCACAGCTGCAGGTCATCCCCCTCGGCGACATTCAGGAAAATCGTCTCGCCCCAAACAATCGGCGTCGCCCCGCTCCGGCTCGGCAAGGCCACTTTCCAAGTCACGTTCTCCTCGGTCGACCACCGCTCCGGCAGGCCCTTTTCTTCGCTCACGCCATCCAGCGACGGCCCTCTCCACTGGGGCCAATTCCCCCCAAAGATGACCGGAAGGCAAAGTGCGAAAAGAATCCAAATGCGGCGCATACTCGACATCATATATCGGGGCTCCCCCAACCCCCGTCCCGACTCGATATGATCTTGGAGATTTTTATGCTGTCCCGACTGTCCCTCTCAATGGCCCTGTTGCTGCCTGTCCTCGCTCAACCCAAGGCCCCGTTGCCTGACGGCCACCCGCGCGTGAACGACTCCGGGCAGCGTCAAAAGCTCTCCCAGTTGACTGCCTCGGTACGCGGCGACGCCACCCCGCCCGCCGGGCCCATCGCCCATCGCAATTTCATCGACGACCACATCTTCGGCGCCATGCGCCGCGACAATATTCCCCATGCGCCACTCGCCTCCGACGAGGAGTTCTTCCGCCGCATTCACCTCGACTTGACCGGCCGCATCGGCGATTCTTCCGACCTCGAGAAATTCACCGCCTCCACCGATCCCGCCAAACGCGACAAGCTAATCGACGCCCTCACCGTCAGCCCAGCCTTCAAAGCCCGCTGGACCTACTGGTTCGGCGACCTCGCCAAAACGGCCTCCAACCGGGTCGGCAACGACGGTAAGAATCTCTTCTACAAGTGGATCTACGACAACATTCACCTGAACCGTCCCTACAACGAAATGGTGAAGGACATGCTCACCGCCAACGCGGCCAGCAACTGGTATGTCGGCCCCGCCAGCTACGTCGCCCGCTGGGTTGTCGTCGGCCTGACGTGTGAAGACACGGTCCACGAAGACACCTCGGACGAACTGGCCATCAGCGCCGTCAATCATTTCATGGGCGTCGATCTGTCGTGCGTCTCCTGCCACGATGGCGCCAACCATCTGGAGAAGATCAACCTCTATCTTGCCTCCCGAAAGCGCCAGGAACTTTGGAAAACCGCCGCCTTCTTCGGCGGCACCCGCGTTCTCCGCCGCGTTGAGATCGCCACGACGCAGGATGAGTATTCGATCGATGACGACGGCCCTGGCTACGACGCCGGCGCCCGAACCGTGGTCCGCGTCCCGCGCACCGGAAAAGGCAAGCTCGATCCGGCTTTCATTCTCAACGGCGCCACCCCTGCGCCCGGCAAACCCCTCCGCTCCGAATTCGCACGCATCCTCACCTCCCACCCGCAGTTCGCCCGCTCAACGGTCAATATGTTCTGGGCGGAGATGTTCGGAGTGGGCATTGTTGACCCTCCCCACGAGTTCGATCTCCTCCGGCAGGACCCCAAGAATCCGCCTCCCGCTCCCTGGACCCTGCAGCCTTCCCACCCCGAACTCCTCGAC
This sequence comes from Acidobacteriota bacterium, assembly GCA_947466555.1. GTDB lineage: Bacteria > Acidobacteriota > Terriglobia > Bryobacterales > Bryobacteraceae. The sequence continues at coordinate 3,054 of CANIFK010000328.1, forward strand.
GCGCTCGCCGACGATTTCCGCGCCCACAACTACGACCTCCGCCACCTCTTCCGGACCATCGCCAAGTCCAGCGCCTATCAACTCTCCTCCCGCTTCCCCGGCGAATGGAATGACAGCTACGCCAAGTTTTTCGCCCGCCGTTTCGTCCGCCGCCTCACCGCCGAACAGATTCACGACTCGCTTGTCTTCGCGACAAATCTCCACACGCGCATCCCCATCCGCGACACGAATCTGAACGTGAAATACGCCACCGAACTCCGCTCTCCGGAGGACCTGAAACAAAACTTCCCGGGCGCAAAAGACCTCTACTTCTTCCTCGACTCCTTCGGCCAGACCAATCGCGAGTACTCCGAACGAACCAACGATGGCGACGTCACGCAGGCCGTTCTGCTTCTCAACAGTCCCTTCGTGCGCGAACAGGTCCGTGCCAAACCGGGCAGCTATTTGTCCACGTTGATAGGCGCCGGCACCGCTGCCGAAGACCGCGTCGACAAACTCTTCCAACGCTTTTTGCTCCGGCCGCCAAGCGCCGAAGAACGCCGCCTGGCTCTGCAAGTCGTCGCTCCCGGCAATGCCAAAAACTACGAGGACCTCCAGTGGCTCCTCGTCAACAAAGTCGAATTCCTCTTCAATTACTAGGCCTGCCATGTCCCACCCTCTCGACAACTTCCTCACTCGCCGCCAGTTGTTCCGCGCCGGTGCTACCACCGTTGGCGCGTACTCGTTCCTACCGCTAACCGGCAATCAGGCTCGCGCTGCCCAGCCCGTAAAGCCCCGCGGCTCCGCCCGCTTTGTCATCTGGGTCATGCTCGATGGGGGTGCTTCGCATCTCGATACCTGGGATCTGAAGGAAGGGCCCTGGACCCCGTCCGATTTTGATGTCCGCGAAATTCAGCCCGGCCTGAAATGGCCCATGGGGCTGTTCCCCCAACTTTCCAAGCAACTGCCCAACTCCGCTATCGTCCGGTCGCTCGAGGCCTGGGACAGCGTCCACGGTCGCGCCCAGTATTATGTGCAATCCGCGCACGCCTTGAATCCGGCCTTGCATAAGGAAATCCCCAGCGTCGGCTCCGTCGTTGCCATGGAATGGCAACAGCGCCGCCGCTCCACCGATTCGCTCCCCTCCTACGTCGCGCTCAATGTAACGCAAACACAAGCCGGCCTCCTCAAGTCCGGTTTCCTCCCAGCACTCTACTCCCCCTTTCATATCCAAACCCAAACCAGCCTGTCGGCCTACACCGTCGACAATGCCGACGAAAAGGCCGAATTCCAGCGGCGCTGGGCGCTCCTGAAAGACTTCGACGCCCGCCTTCGCAACGACAGTTCCCTCCAGGCGAAAGCCTATCGCGATTACAACGATCACTATGAATCCGCCGTGCGCCTCCTCTCCGACCCCCGCACTGCGCCCCTTTTCAGTCTCCCCGACGACGAAAAGAAGCGCTACGGCTCCACCCCCGTCGGCGACGCCTGCCTCATCGCCCGCAATCTGGTGGAGGCCGACTCCGGCACCCATTTCATCTTCATCCTTCACCCCGGCTGGGATCATCACTCCGACATCTATCAGCGCAAGAACATTTACAAACAGTCCGCCGAGCTCGACCCCGCCCTCTCCAACCTTCTGCAAGACCTTGCAACGCGCAAGCGTCCCGACGGCAAGTCTCTGCTCGATGAAACCCTCGTCATCTCAACCGGCGAGTTCGGCCGTACCCCGGGCCACATCACGCAAGGTCTCAAAGGTCGCGATCACTACCAGTACGCCTTCTCCGGCCTCTTCGCCGGCGGCGGCGTCAAAGGCGGCCAGATCATCGGCAAAACCAGCGACGATGGCGCCAAGGTTCTCGACTCCGGTTGGGGTGTGAAACGCTCCATCTACATGGAGGACATCGCCACCACGATTTACTCGGTCATGGGCATCGATTGGCGCAAGACCATCAAGGGGACGCCTTCCGGTCGCGACTTCTACTACATCGAACCATTCGCCTCCCAGAAGATGATCGTCAGCCGCGAAATCGAACCACTCTTCGGCTAAATCATTCCCATTCTCATCCCAAGCCGGCGCGCGAGGCTCCCCTCGCGCGCCGTTTCTTTTTTTTCGATCCCTACTTGACGAAAACTATCAAAGTGATATCATTTCTATATCCATAAGCTATTCGCTCAAGGAAGGTCACAATGATTAAAGAACTTCGCATCTCCGCCGCTTCTGGCTACCTGTTGCTCCTCGTCGATGTCGTGCTCTACATCGCCGCCGTCTACGCCTTTGTCAGTATCAAACGCGTTGAATCCATGTCGCCCATCGCGGTCACCTTCACCGGCCTGGCAATCCTTTCGGTCGCCATTCTCGTCTCCTGCGGTTTCTTCACCGTACAGCCCAACAAGGCTGTTGTTCTCCAACTCTTCGGCAAATACGTTGGCACCGTCAAGGACGAAGGCTTGCGTTGGGCGAACCCTTTCTTTGGAAAGCGGTCTGTCTCCCTTCGCACCCGGAACTTTGAAACCAACCGGCTGAAAGTGAATGATTTTGACGGCAATCCCATCGAAATCGGCGCCGTTGTTGTCTGGAAGGTGGTTGACTCCGCGGAGGCCTCCTTCCAAGTGGACAACTACGAAAACTACGTGAATATTCAAAGCGAATCCGCCTTGCGAACACTAGCCACCCACTATGCCTACGACTCGCACGAACAGGACGGCATTTCTCTCCGTGCCAACACCGACGGGATCGCCAACCGGCTGCGTCACGAAATCCAGGAGCGTCTCGCCGTCGCCGGCGTCTCGGTCGAAGAGGCTCGCATCAGCCACCTCGCCTATGCGCCTGAAATTGCCGCGGCCATGTTGCAACGCCAGCAGGCGTCCGCCATCGTCGCCGCCCGGTCGAAGATTGTCGAAGGCGCTGTTGGTATGGTGGAAATGGCTCTCGCCATGCTCAACGAACGCGCCGTCGTCAGCCTCGATGAGGAACGCAAAGCGGCCATGGTGTCCAATCTCCTGGTGGTCCTCTGCGGGGAGCGCAGTACACAACCTGTCATCAATGCTGGAACGCTGCATCACTAAGGAACTGCCATGGCCGAGCGGAAATCATTCCTAATCCGCATCGACGCGCAGACCCTCGACCTGGTCAAAGAGTGGGCGGACGACGAGTTCCGCTCACTCAACGGACAGGTCGAATACCTTTTGCGCGACGCGCTGAAACGCACCGGCCGTCTGAAATCCCCGGCCGCCAAACCACCAGCCAAAGACGACAAATGATCACTGCAACGCGTCGATAATCC
>CANIFK010000329.1 GCA_947466555.1 Acidobacteriota bacterium
GCCAGCGCTACGCCAACCGCAAATCCCTCCTCGGTATCCGCCTCGGCCCCTCCGGTGACTACGGCGAAGCCCAATAGCCCGCCCGCGGCCCCGGCTACGGCTTCCGCCAGCACCACACCCACATCGGCTACTGGGCCGGCGACCCCATGGCCCGCGAAAACTTCCGCCAATACCTCCGCCGCCAATACCCCGACCTCGCCTCCCTCAACAAAGCCTGGGAGACCAACCACCAGTCCTTCGACGAAATCCAAACCTTCCTCCCCGACACCGCCGTCTCCCGCCGCAAACGCATCGATTTCTCCAACTGGTACATGAACGCCATGAGCGAATGGTGCGAAAAATGGGCCATCTGGTCCCGCGCCGCGCTGCCCAACACCCAGATCCACCAGTCCTCCGGCGGCTGGGGCGCCGTCCCCATCGGCACCGATTACTCCTACCAGGCCCGCTCCATGGCCCGCGTCAAAGGCGGCATCCGCCTCACTAACGAGTCCGACGACTTTGCAGACAACTTCACCATCACCCGCATGGCCTCCTCCGCCGCCCGCTTCTACGGCGCCGAACTCGGCTACGAGCCCGGCGGCTACGGCTCCATGCGCGGCGTCATGGCCCGCCTCTACAACGCCGTCACCACCGGCGCCGTTCATCTCTTCTACTACATGAGCAACATCGCCGCCAACGATCAAGCCATCGATGCCTGGCGCAAACACGCCCACCTCCTCGACCTCCGCGCCAAACCCGTCATCGACGTCGCCGCCTTCTACCCCGACACCGCCATCAAGCTCGACGACGAAGTCACCCGCTACCGCTGGGCCTCCACGTTCTTCACCGTCGCCCGCACCCTCCGCGAACAGCTCGACTTCGACTACGCCAGCGAACAGATGATCGCCGACGGCGCCCTCCCCCGCTACAAAGTCCTCCTCCTGCTCTGGGGCGGCGTCACCGAAAAGTCCACCCTCGAACAAATCGACAAATGGGTCCGCGCCGGCGGCGTGCTCGTCTACTGCCCCCGCAACCGCGGCAACCTCCTCACCGTCGAAGGCGACGCCACCATCTCCAACCGCTGGCTCGCCGGCGACACCGGCAATGGCAAAGTCATCGCCTACGGCGGCGAAGTCATCCCCGGCCGCGCCTACTCCGAGTTCATCCGCGACCTGCTGCTCAAGACACCCAACCTCAACCCGCGCACCCTCGCCGCGCTCAAAATGCAAAAACCCGACACCGTCTACTGGAGCCTCCTCGACAACGGCAAACTCGCCCTCCTCAACTTCAGCGCGCGAACCGCCGTGGTCCGTCTCGCCTCTGGGAAGACGATCTCCATCCCGCCCCACGAACCCCACGTCGAGTAGCCAACCTCGATATTATCCCCGGCATGTCTCGCATCGGGGTTCTCTTCCTCCTCGCCGTAGGCGCGTCTTTTGCCCAGTCGCCAACAGCCACCATCACCGGCATCGTCCGCGATCCGCAAGGCGCCGCCGTCCCCGGCGTCGTCATCACCTCCACCTCCGCCGCTACGCAGCAAAAGGTTACCTACACCACCAACGTCGACGGCCTCTTTTCCCTCCGCCAACTCCCCATCGGCGCCTACGTCGTCGAAGCCGAAAAGACCGGCTTCCGCCGCTTCGTCCGCCGCGGCCTCGTCCTCACCACCGGCCAGAACCTCGAACTCGATATCCAAATGGAGATCGGCGCCGTCAGCGAATCGGTCACCGTCTCCGGCTCCGCCACCATGCTCGAAACCCGCAGCTCCGACATCGCCCAGCTCGTCGAAGCCAAGGCCGTCGAGGACCTCCCGCTCGGCGACCGCCGCTCCCTCAACCTCATCCAGATGACCGGCGCCGCCGTCTTCATCGGCTACGACTCCGGCCAAAAACCCAACTTCTCCCTCGCCGGCTCCCGCCAGCAGTCCCAGATGTTCTGGATCGATGGCGGCACCGGCCAGAACATGCGCTTGGGCGTTGGCCAGGTCGATCTCGATCCCCCTGTCGAGACGGTAGCCGAAGTGAAGATCATGGCCAACGGCTACTCGGCTGAATACGGCGGCTCCAACGGCGGCGTCATCGTCGCCACCACCAAGAGCGGCACCAACTCGCTCCACGGCTCGCTCTTCGAATACGTCCGCAACGAAAAGTTCGACGCCGCCAACTTCTTCGCCCCCATCGTCAACGGCGAAAAGTCCAAAGCCCCGCTCCGCTACAACGTCTACGGCGGCACCCTCGGCGGCCCGGTCATCAAGGACAAAACCTTCTTCTTCTTCGCCTACGAAGGCTCCCGCCGCCGCGACGGCGCCATCGCCACCCTCACCGTTCCCACCGCCCTCCAGCGCGCCGGCGACTTCTCCCAGTCGGTCAGCAACACCAACGTGCTCATCCCCGTCTACGACCCGGCGTCCACGCAAAACATCGCCGGCCGCCTCACGCGCACCCAGTTCCCCGGCAACCGCATCCCCGCCTCCCGCCTCGATCCGGTCGGCCTCAAGATCATCCCCTTCTACCCGCTCCCCAACCGCGCCCCCGACGGTGCCGCCGGCGCCAATAACTTCCGCGCCAACTTCGTCAACGGCCTCACCCGCGACAACTACACCGCCAAGATCGATCACAACTTCGGCGCCAAGGATCGCCTCTCCGGCCGATACCTCTACAACTCCGACGACACCGACAAAACCAGCGTCTATCCCGACCCCGGCGCCGACCCCGACGCCATCGCCCTCCGCCACCAGAACTACTTCTACGGCAACTGGACCCGCACCGTCTCCGCCTCCGTCGTCAACGATTTCCGGATGACCTATTCCAACCGCATCAACCACGCCATCGCGCTCGGCCGCGGCAAGCCCTGGGCCACCCAACTGGGCCTCAAAGGCATCCCCGACGGCGACTTCCCCAACTTCGCCCCCGCCGGCTTCCAGGCCCTCGGCTCCACCGCCCAGGAACGCCGCCAGTTCCCCATTCAGCAGTACCAAATCGTCAATAACATCAGCTGGATCCGCGGCAAGCACAGCTTCAAGTTCGGGGGCGAATGGCGCCCGTCCCTCAACGACGAAATCAACCGCCCCACCGCCGCCGGCTCCTTCGCCTTCAGCCTGCTGGCCACCGGCCAGCCCGGCGTCGCCACCTCCGGCAACGGCCTCGCCACCATGCTCCTGGGCTTCCCCACCGGCTTCTCCGCCCGCGAAACCCAGCCGCTCAACCGCCGCTCCACCTACCTCGCCGGGTTCGCCCAGGACGATTGGAACATCACCCGCAACCTCACGCTCAACATCGGCGTCCGCTGGGAGACCGACACCGCCATGCGCGATACCGCCAACCGCGCCAACGCCTTCGACACCACGCAGATCAACCCCGTCAGCGGTACGCCCGGTGTCGTGAAGTTCCTCGGCGTCAACGGCTGGCGCGATTCCATCTACGACACCGATTGGAACAACTTCGGCCCCCGCTTCGGCTTCGCCTGGAAGCCCGGTGGCAACCAGAAAACGGTCGTCCGCGGCGCGCTCGGTATCTTCTTTGCCCACCCGTTCGATGCCGGCGTGCCCAACGCCGCCTCGCTCGGCTACGAACTCTCCGCCACGCTCAACTCGCCCGATAACGGCATCACCGCGCCGTTCTACCTGCGCGACGGCGTGAACGCCTCCCTCACCGGCGCCGCGCTCAACGATAGCTTCGGCGCCGTCCGCGTCGGCGCGCAGCCCACCACCGCCGTCACGTTCTTCGAGACCCGCCGCCGCACCGGCTACTCGGAGATGTTCAATCTCGGCGTCCAGCGCGAACTCAAGAACGGCATCCTGGCCGAAGTCACCTTCATCGGCAACCTCAGCCACAAACTCCCCAGCGGCAACCTCTCGATGAATCAGGTCACCCCGCAGCAGCTGGCCGTGGCCATCTCCCAGAACCGCACGCCCACCCAGTCCGACCGGCCGTTCCCGCAGTTCTCGAACGTCAACATCCAAGGCCCGGCCTTCGGGGACGCTCGCTACTACGCCGCCGTTGCCCGCGTGGAGCGGCGCTTCGCCAACGGCTACTCCATCCTCGGCACCTACACCTGGGCCCGCGCGTTCAACAACTACAACGACGGCGGCTCGCTCGGCGCCGACATCGGCTTCAGCGATTTCTACAACCGCCGCAACGACTGGGGCCCGACCGGCAACGACATCCGCAACCGCTTCACCATGACCAGCGTCTACGACATCCCCGTCGGCAAGGGCAAGAAGTACCTGGCCCACAACTGGCTGGGCGCGGTGGTCGGCAACTGGTCGCTCGGCGGCATCCTCACGCTCCAGAGCGGCGAGCCGTTCACCGTGAACACGCAGGTGAACAACACCTTCGTCAACAGCGCCGGCGCCCAGCGAGCCGACATCAATGGCAACCCGAACCTGCCCAACAGCGAGAAGACGCTGAACCGTTGGTTCAACACCGCGGCGTTCACCCAGCCAGCCCAGTTCCGCTTCGGCAATCAGGGCGTCAACATCGTGCGCGGTGATGGCACCATCAACCTCGACACGTCGATCCTCCGCAATTTCCCGATCACGGAGACGATCAAATTCCAGTTCCGCGGCGAGTTCTTCAACATCACCAACCACCCGAACTTCGGCAACCCGGGCGCGACGTTGAACGGGCCCGGCTTCGGCATCGTCTCCGGCGCGGGCGCCGGGCGGCGCATCCAGCTGGGCGCGCGCTTCGTCTTCTAGGCGCTACTTGCGGCGCTTGGCCTCGTGCCGCTCGAAGAGCGGCACGAGGCGCGATTCAATGTAGGAGAACGCCGCGTCGAGCCCCTGGCTGGTGTAGACCTGACCGATCTCGGCCTCCACTTCGCTCGGCTCGCCGAAGCAGGAAAGGAACTGATTGGACGTCAGCCGCACCGACTTCGCCCCATCGATTCCGCCGTCCTCCCGCAGGATTTTCAGACGCGCGTAGAGGCTGAGCACGGCATCGCCGACCCAGGCTTCCTTGAGTACTTCGGCTCGATCTGTGCGGCGGGCCAAGAGCTATGCGCCGCCGGTGCGGGGGCTGGAGACGGTTCCGGGATTCGATCCGGCGCCCGTGTGGCGCGCCGCGCCCGGCGCGGCAACCTTGCCGCCGCTGCCAAAGCCGGCGTTCGACTGGCTGGCCAGCCGGTCGGCTTCAATCTGTTCCGGAGTGCGGAGGTCGGGCTCCGTCTCTTTCGCCTTTGTCTTGGCGCGTTCTACCTGACGTTTGTGACGTTTGGCTAGTCGTTTGTCCATATTCTGACACTACCGCAAACCCGTGATGTAATGGGAGGGCCTCTGCTTTCCCATGCTTACCAAGATAGACAAGTTCGAGTTCTGGCCGATCCTGATCCCCGATTTCGCGCTGCTGAACATGAGCGGCCTGCATGCCCCGATGACGCCCCGCATCATCACCAAATGCACGCTGGCCGATGGCGCCGAGGGCTACGGCGAGATCCCCTGCAACACCGGAATCATCCGCGTGATGGGCACGCTGCTGCCGCAACTGGTTGGGCTTGGCGTCGAAGACGCGCTGGGCCGGCTGGGCTGGGTGGTGGCGGAGAGCAAGCGGCTGGCGGCGGAGTTTGCGCTGACCGATGAACGCGGCAGCGCCAGCTTCGACCGCGGCGTGACCAACCACACCCGCGCCGGGATCCAGATGGCGCTGGCTTCGGCCTTCGCGACGCACAAAGGCCTGCCGCTGTGCGACCTGCTGGGCGGCGAGAACGGGCGCAAGCGCAGCGAAGTGAAGTTCAACACCTACCTGTTCTACCTGGCCGCAACGGAGGGATCGGGGCTGGACTACTCGTACCTGAAGCCGCGCGAGCCGCAAGGGGACTTTGCGAAGATGCGCACGGTGCCGGTGCTGGACGCGGACGCGGTAGTCCGGTTCGCCCAGGCCGCGCTGGCGGAGCGGATGCCGGGCGTGGGGCTGGTGAAGTGGAAGCTCGGCGTGTTGGACCCGGAGGCCGAGTTGGAATGCATGATCGCGCTGGCGCGCGCGCTGGGTCCGGAGATCCAGGTGGTGCCGGACCCGAACGCGGCCTGGGACGTGCCGACGGCGATCGGCGTGATCCAGCGGCTGAAGGAAGCGATCGGCGACCAGTTGCCGTACTTTGAAGACCCGGTGGCGGGCCTGGACGCGATGGCCGAAGTGCATCGCGCGACCGGGGTGCCGCTGGCGACCAACATGTGGGCGCCGAACTTCGAGGCGCATGAAGAGGCGGCGCGGAAGAACGCGATCCAGATCACGCTCGGCGGCGATTGCCACTACATCGGCGGGAGCGACGAAGCGGTACGCCTATCGGCGTGGTGCGCGGCGAACGGGATGGGGTTCGGGCAGCATTCGAACACGC
>CANIFK010000330.1 GCA_947466555.1 Acidobacteriota bacterium
CAGCGACATCGGCCTCGCCATGATGCGCTGGATGAAGTCCGCCCCGTGGGAAAACCCGCAGCAGTACATCAACCACTCCCCGGTCTTCTTCGCCCACAAAGTGACGACCCCCACCATGGTCCTAACCGGTGAAGAGGATTGGCGCACCCCCATGGGCCAGAGCGAGGAGTTCTACTTCGCCTTGAAGGCCCGCAAAGTCGACACCGTGCTGGTCCGCGTCCCCAAAGAACCCCACGGCATCCGCGGCGCCTACCCCTCCCACCGCGTCGCCAAAATCGAACTTATCCTGGGATGGATGGAGAAGTACACGAAGTAGATGACCACCGCCCTCCTCGCCTTGGCCCTTCTATCGGTGAAGTTCCAAGGCCCCGCCCAGGAACTGCTCGATCTCTCCGAAGACGAACAGTGGGTCCTCGCCCGCGATCGCCACGTCGCCAACTGCAAAACGAAAAAGGGCGGCTGCCAGTTCTCCTCGCTGTCCGTCTACGAAGCGGCCACCGGCAAACAAGTCGCGACTTGGGAAGGCGAAGAGGATACATATCTCGCCACGGCGCGATTCCTCCCCGGCAACAGCATCCAAGCCGCTTTCTCAAAGCCTCGCGCCGGAACCACTCTCCTCCAGTGGGACTGGAAAGCCGGGGCGAAAGCGCAAACCACGCAGCTTTCGCCCAAGAGCCTCAGCCCCCACTGCATTCTTGACAACACCGGCGCCATCCTCGCCGACTGGGACAAATTCGAAGTGATCCGGGGCGACACAACAACCGCACTACCAGCCACGACCATCAAGATCCGTCTCCATTTGGACCTCGAGTTCGATTGCCGCCATTGGCTCCATGGCTCCTCAATCCTGGCCCCCAACCCCAAACCGATCACCGGCCTGTCCTGGATGAATCTCGACGGAAGTCCCGCCATCCCCTGCACGACCCCCACCGGGCGCATCCACAACTACGCCATCTCGGACGACGGAACCCTTCTCGCCATCATCACCGGCCAAGCCGGCCCCGCCGATGACGAATCCGGAGTCATGGGCCCCGATTACAAGGTGTTCCTCGAAGTCCGCGAAGCCACCCCCAACTGCAAACTCCTCCGTCGCCTCGAACTCAGCTTCCCCGAACAACCCAAACGCGACCGCCCCCTCCTCGCCCCGAAAAACGCCTACTGGGCCAACGCCCGTCTCCGCTCGGACTTCGCTAAACCCATCGCCATTTCGCCCGACAACCAGACCATCGCCCTCGGCTACGGCATCCGCACCGACGGTATCTACAGCGATTCCATCGCCCACTTCGCCCTCTACTCCCTGGAAACCGGCAAGCGCCTCGGCGCGGTCACCGCCGACCGTTTCAAAAACAACGCCATCGTCTCCCTCTTCAAATACTCCGAGAACGTCGTCACCGGATCAGCCCCCCTAGGCCAAACCCTCCGCTTCACCCGCGACGGCAAGACCCTCTACGGCTCCTCCAACCGTCTCTACCGCTGGCCCATCGCCGAATTCACAGAACCATAACCGCCAGCCCATCAATCCCCATAAAATCCGCATCCCGCGAAACCAACGTCGCCCCCAAGGCAAGCGCCGTCGCCGCGATCCATAGGTCGTTCTCATCCATCGCTCGACCGCTTAGCTGTCGCGCAAGTTTAACCGAAGCATAAACATCCGCCGCCAGACAAGAAGTCGGCACACAGGGAATTCGCACAAACGCTACTCTCGCCGCCTCTTCAAGATCACTTCGCCGGCGCCCTGCCGGCAGCCGCGCAATTCCGTACAGCACTTCGCCACGTACCGCAGGGCAGGTCACCAGACTATTTCCCGGCCCCAATTCTGCTAACCAGCGTTCCAAATTTGGGGAGGCCCGCATCAGGTCGCTAATGGCATTCGTGTCCAGCAGGTACGTCATCCCCGATACCTCACATCAGTCGAAGATTCCACCTTCCCGCGCGGGAAGCCGGCCCTTCCGGATCTCTTCCTCCAGTGCATCCACATCGCCAGGCTCAAGCTTTGGCATCTCCCGGAGAGCCTGAAGCAATGCCTGCGGCGAACCCGGCGCCGGGATCAAGAGGCTCAACTTTTCAGCCGCCACCTGTTCGACGCTCTTATGCTCTTCAACAGCCAAGTGGCGCAGATGGTGCGCCAAATCGGCAGAAATCTCCAAAGTAATCTGCGTCATTCTTCCTCCGTTCCCACTATTATCCCCTACCGCACAATCAACCCCTGCCCCGTCGGCAGCGCCAATACCGACGCCCCCAACCTCCCCGCCGCCCCATCAATCGCCAACCGCAACTCCCCATTCCCGTAATACGCATAGTCATCCAACAACACCACCCCGCCCACCGCCAGCCGCTCCCAAAAGAACTCCAGCGCCTCAACCTCCGGAAACGCGCAATTCATATCCAGGTGCAAAAACGCCACCCGCCCAATCCCCAACCCCGCCAACACCTCCGGCACCACCCCCTGCACCACCCGCGCATTCGGCCATTCCGCAAAGTTCTCCTCAATCCGCCCCAGATCGAACTCATACCCCCCGCTCGCCATCACCTCCTCCACCACCCGCAACCGCCCCGCCCGCACCTCCTCCCCAGAAAACTGCTCCGCCACCGGCCCCGTAAATGTATCGATCAAGGAAAACGTCTTCTCCACCCGCCCCCAATCCAACCGCTGCATAATCGCCGAGCTCATGAACCCGCTGTTCACCCCGCACTCCACAAAATCCCCCGGCACCCGCGCTGCCAGTTCCGCCGCACACAACGCCACATGCACCCGCCACTCATGCCGCGGGTCCACCCCATGGCTCGCCCGCAACCCACGCGCATACGCCGCCCGAAACCCCGGATCCCCCCGAAAATGATCCGAATTCGTCGTAAACAAACTATCCTGCGCATAGTGCGCCGACGACCGCGTGTTAAACACCACATACCCCGCCGCCGCCAGCCGCCCTCGAATCCAGTCCCGCACCTACCCCAACTCCAAAACCAACTTCGCCACCGCACTCGCCGGCAACGTACACCGCAAAGTGTCCCCCTGCACCCGCACGGAAAGAGCCCCCGGCTCCACCGCCCGCGGATTCGTCCAAGTATTGTGATGATGCGGATCCGAAGACGTCAACACCGTCCCCACAGCCGACGCCACCCGCCCCCCATGCACCCGCACCCCCACCTCCCGCGCCCCGTCAAACGACGGATTCACCACCGTCACCACCGCCCGCTTCCCCCGCACCGATGCCGACGCATTCAACCCCTCCAACCCCACCGCGCGCCCCCACGAAATCGATGGCGTCGCCACCACCGTCCGCACCGAATCCGCCCCCTGATGCTCGGCATACATCCCAAACACGTGATAAGTCGGCGTCACACAAAACTTGTCCTCATGCACCAAAAACAAGGACTGCAAACAGTTCACCAACTGCGCAATATTCGCCATCGCCACCTTCTCCGCATGCCGATGAAACAGGTTCAGCGTCAACCCCGCCAACACCGCGTCCCGCACCGTATTCTGCTGCCCAATCAACGCCTCCGGAAACGGCTCCGTCCCCGGCTTATGCCAAGACCCCCACTCATCAACCACCAACTTCACCCGGTGCCCCCGGTCCACATCCCCCATCGCCGCCCAGTGCGATTGAATCAACCCCTCCATCAAACTCGCCTCCCGCAGCAACTCGTAATGTTCCTCCCGCGTAAACCGCAGCGCATCCCCCTTCCCCGCGAACCAATCGGTCGTCTTCCCCGCCGACGTATTCCACGAATAGTGGTGCAGCCCCCAACCCCACATCGCACCCAACCCCCGCTGCGTCGCGGCCTTCTGAAAGAACTTCCGCGTCCACTCGTTGTCCCCGCCATTCGGCCCCGAACCAATCATCGAAAACGGCAACCCATACTTCGGCACCCACGCCGAATACCGCTTAAACTCAATCGCATAATCCTCCGGCGAAAAGTTCCCCCCGCACCCCCAGCTCTCATTCCCCACACCCCAATACTGCACCCCCAACGGCGCCGCTTCCCCATCGGAAGCCCGCTTCAAAGCATTCGTCGTCGACCCCGCCGGCGAATTACAATACTCCACCCAGTGCCAAAAGTCCTGCGCCGGCAGTGACCGTAAATTCGCCGCCAAATACGGCTGCGCCCCCACCGCCCGGCAGAACCGCGCAAACTCCACAGTCCCAAACTGGTTCGGGTCAAACACTTGCGGCCCCGTCTTATTCGCAGTAGAAGGCCACTCCGCCGAATCCACCCAGAAGTTCGTCCGTTTCGGCCGCCCCGCCCGCGGCCCCGTCCCGTCGTGCCAATCGTAGGAGTCCGCAAAACACCCGCCCGGCCACCGGATCACCGAAGGCCTAACCCGCTTCAACGCCGCAACAACATCATTCCGAATCCCCCCGGTATTCGGAATGGAAGACCCCTCCCCCACCCAAATCCCGTCATAAACTACCCCGCCCAGGTTCTCCACAAAATGCCCATAGATCTCCGGCGCAATCCGCCCCACGCTCTCCCCCAGCAAAACCTCCACCCGGGAAACACCCCCTTGCCCCCGAACCAAAGAAGCCGACGCCATTCCAGCCAACAGAGTTCTTCTGCGCATAGTGGCTCCATCGTAATACGCTGGAGAGCGTGGTGGAACGCGTCCGCTCGGCGTCGCCGTGGATCTATTGCGTCGGCTTGGTGTGGCTCAACGCCTACCTGGTCCGCCACGTATTTACGCTTACCTACACCGGCGCCACGAATTCCATGCACGGCTTCTGGATCGCCCTCGGCCGTGTGATGGGTGATAGCTGGCTGCTGCCCCAATGGGTGCCCTACTGGGCCGGCGGCATGCCGTCGGAGTTAACGTACGCCCCGCTGGTCCCCTGGCTCAGCAGCCACTTCGGGCTCTACGCCGTCTTCGGCATCATCTTCGCCATCGGCCCCGCAGCGCTCTTTCTCATGGCCTGGCAACTCACCGGAAAGCCCGGTTGGGCCTTGGTCGCCGGCGTTGTCTATTCGCTGCTCTCACCGACGGAGCTCTTCCTCCCCGACGGCGAATTTCATTGGATTCACGTGCTCGATTCGCGCCGCCTCTATCTCACCTTCATCTGGGACGAAGCCCCCCATCAACTCGCCCTCGCCATGGTCTGCCTCGCCGTCGCCGCCTGGGCTCGAGGATGGCGCCTCCCTGCCATCGCCGCCATCGCCATCGGTGCTCTGGCCAACCCCTACGCCGTCACCGGCGCCGCCCTCTTCGGCCTCTGCTGGGTTGTCGTCACTGGCCACTGGCGTCGCGTTGCCATCACCGGCGCCCTCGCCTACCTCCTCGTCTGCCCCTTCTATCCGCCGTCTCTGTTTCAGGTACTCCGTGCCAACGGCGCCCTGGCCACCGAAAGCGTCTGGAGCCATCGCTCCTGGCTCGGCCTCGCCGCCCTCTCCGTCGCCATGCTTTTGCTCGGCTGGCTTACCCGCCACTGGACCCCCTACCGCCGCTTCGCCGTCCTGCTCGCTCTAGTTACCTCCGCCCTCCCAGTGCTCTTCTACCGCTGGAACGTCGTCATTCTCCAACAGCCTGGCCGCTACAAATCGGAAATGGAGCTCGCCCTCGTCCTGCTCGCCGTCTTCGCTGCGGAACGGGTACTCACTGGCCGCCCCCGCTGGGTCCTCGCTGCCCTCGCCCTCGCCGGCGTCTTCTTCACCACGCAACAAACCCTCAAACTTCGCCGTTTCAGCCGCAGTGCCATCCGGCAAGCTGTCCCGGAAGCGTCCATCGAATACCGCGCCGCCCAAGCCGTCAACGGCACTGTCTTCACCATGGGGTCGATTGCCCAATGGATGAACGTCTACCGCGACGTCCATCAATATGCGGGCGGCTCTTTCACGACATCCCCCAACACCGTCCAGCAGCGATTAGCGCTAGAACTTACCGTGGAACGCGACAGCCAGAAGTTCACCCAATGGATGCAAGCCGTCGGCGTCGACGCCGTCTTCATCCCCGGCCGCCAAAGCCCCGAATTCTGGAAGCCCTTCGTCACCGACCCTCTCGCCGGCCACCTCCCCGTCCTCTGGGAAGAGCGCGACACCCGCCTCTACCAAATCCCGCGAATCAGACGCACCCAAGCCCACGCCATCCCAGCCCTGGTCCCCCTCGAACAGTACGTGAAGGACATCGAAAACCCTGCGGCCCCACCACTCGAAGTGGAATGGCCCACCCCCAACCAGGCAAAAATCAAAGGCCAATGGCGCCCCGCCGACATGGTGCTCATCCACATGAACTGGGACAAAAACTGGAAGGCCTATCTCAACAACAACCCCGTCCCCACCGGCGCCGACG
>CANIFK010000331.1 GCA_947466555.1 Acidobacteriota bacterium
CGGGGCGCAGGATCACATCGCGGAGAAGCGGTGATCCCGTGCTGCTGACCGCTTCAAAGCCAGCCACTTCGACGACTTCTCCTGGATGGACGCCGACGATACTCCGCCCCTGAATTTGAATGCCGTGGTTACCGTCCTGGACATAGGCACCATAGGCGGGTTCGTTCAGGGTGATGACGCCTTTGACGCGAATCCGGCGACCTGAGCGGCCTTTGGGAGCAAAGGTCATCACGCTTTCCACCGATTGCAGCGGACGGGAGAAGGCGTCGGCGTCGGCCGGCTTGAGGCGGTTGACGGCTTCGGGCCAGGAGACGACAAGGGTCCCGCCGCGAAGGCGTTTTTCCTGAAACGAGGGAAAGGCGACGCCGCGAACGCGGACGGTGGCGTCCAGCATAGAGCGCAGAATCCGGTCGGCATCGCCGGAGGCGCGAATGGGGAAACGGTGGCCATCGGCGAGGATGGTGTGGAAGTACCGGGTGGAGAGATCCGGGCCGCCGGCTTTCAAGGGCTGGGAATCGACGAGGGTGCCGATGACCTCTCCGAAGCGCAGGTCGTAGTTGCCCACCTCCAGTTGGAAGGCATCAAAACTGATAGGCGAGGGCAGGCCGGGGTGGTCGACTTTGGTGAGGGAAGAGGCTTTCAGGAAAGGCGAGAAGCCTTCGTAATCGGCAACGCCAACGACGTCAACGCGGTCCCCAGCCTCCGGCAGGTTCTGGCTGAACCCTTCGGAGAACTCGACATAAATCCCACTCGTCCCGTCCTGCAGGATGAGGTAGACGGGATTGCGGCGGACTTCGGTGACAACGCCGCGGATCTGGACCGGGCCCAGGCTTGGCGCCTTGCCACTTCGGATCTCCTCGATTGAGCGAACTGGCGCAGCAGAGCAGAGCAACGCGGTGCTCAGGAGCGCGACAAGCAGGTTGATCGACATCCGGGGACGGTCTCCCTCTGCCGGGCCAGAAGGCTGGGCATCTGGCTCTAGTGCCGTGAAAGCAAATAACAATAGTTGTTTACACGAATATACTCCGGCGTAACGCGGTTTGGAATCACCCATCGCGAGCTGGAGTACTACTAAAAAAAGACCGGGGCGCCGAAACTCTGTTTTGAGTTTCGGCGCCCCGGTGACTGCGGAACGGTTTTGCTACTGCAGCGGGAGTTCGGCTTCGTCTTCGCCCATGGGGACGTCGTCGGAGCCGGGGACGACGCTGGCCGCTGCGACGCGGTCGACATCATCCATCTTCACCAGACGAACACCCTGCGAGTTGCGACCCACCTGACGGATATCACCCGATTCGATGCGGATGATCTTGCCTTCGGCGGAGATGATCATGAGATCCGTATCTTCCTTCACGCGCATGACGCTGACCACATTGCCCACCTTCTTGGAGGTGTTCATGTTGATGACGCCCTTGCCGCCGCGATGGGTGAGACGGTACATATCGACCGAGGTGCGCTTGCCGTAGCCGTGTTCGCTGATGGAGAGGACCAGGTCCTCGTCCTTGGCGATCAAGGCGCCGATGATGACGTCGTCCTTGGCCAGATCCATGGCCTTGACGCCGCGAGCCGGACGGCCCATGGCGCGGACTTCGCCCTCTTCGAACTTAATCGCCATGCCCTCGCGGGTGGCCAGGAACACGTAGCCAGCGCCATCGGAGAGCAGAGCGGCGATGAGTTCGTCGCCTTCGTCGAGATCGAGCGCGATGATACCGGACGACCGGACGTTATCGAACTCCTCCAACTTACAGCGCTTGATGACGCCGTTGCGGGTGATCATGACGATCAGCTTGCCTTCGGTATCCTCTTCCTTCAGCGAGCGCACGGGGAGGAAGCCCTGGACGCCTTCGTCGCTCTGGAGGTTGATCAACCCGGCGATATGCTTGCCCTTGCCGGTGGTGCCGGCGTCGGGAATCGAGTAGTTCTTGAAGCTGTAGACTCGCCCCTTCGTGGTGAAGGCCAGCAGGTTGGCGTGGGTGGAAGCAACGATGAGATGCTCCACCACGTCTTCCGAGCGGGTGGTCATGCCGATACGGCCTTTGCCACCGCGCGTCTGGCGGCGGTAAGTATCGACCGAAGTCCGCTTCAGGTAGCCGCCGCGGGTGACGGTGATGGCAACATCCTCTTCCTGAATGAGATCTTCGATATCGATATCGCCGGTATCTTCCATGATGATCGTGCGGCGCTCGTCGCCGAAGTCCTTGAGGACTTCGCGGAGTTCCTTGACGATCAGGGCGCGGAGCACCTTTTCCGACCCGAGGATTTCGAGATATTCGGCGATCATGCGCTGGATGTCAGCCAGTTCGTCGAGGATCTTCTGCTGCTCCATGTTGGTGAGGCGCTGCAGTTGGAGCTCGATGATGGCTTGCGACTGGCGTTCGCTGAATTCGAAGGCCGCGATCAACTTATCTTTCGCTTCGCGGGGCGTCTTCGACGAGCGGATCATGGCGATCACTTCGTCGAGATTTTCGAGCGCCTTCTTGAAGCCGAGCAAGATATGCTCGCGGTCGCGGGCCTTGCGGAGCAAGTAATCGGTACGTCTGCGGACGACTTCGACGCGGTGTTCGATGAAGCGCTTGATGCAATCGATGATGCCGAGTTCGCGGGGCTGGCCGTTGACGATCGACAGCATGATGACACCGAAGCTGGTGCGCATCTGGGTCTGCTTATACAGATTGTTCAGAACAATGTCGGCCTGTTCGCCGCGCTTGAGTTCGAACACGATGCGCATACCGTCGCGATCGGATTCGTCGCGAATTTCGGAGATGCCTTCGAGTTTCTTTTCGTTGACCAGGCCGGCGATGGTTTCGATCATGCGGGCCTTGTTGACCTGGTAGGGCAACTCGGTGACGATGATGGCTTCGCGATCGCGGCTGATCTTTTCGATGGAGGTCTTGGCTTGCAGTTTGATGCTGCCGCGACCCTTGGTGTAGTAATCGAAGATGCCGGCGCGGCCGAGGATGAAGCCGCCGGTGGGGAAATCGGGACCGGGGACGAGGTCCATCACCTCTTTAAGGGAGGCGTTGGGGTTGTTGACCAAAAGGATGGTGGCTTCGACGATTTCCCGCAGGTTGTGCGGCGGGATGTTGGTGGCCATGCCGACGGCGATACCGCTGGAACCGTTGATCAACAGATTGGGAACGCGAGCGGGGAGAACTTCCGGTTCGTGTTCACTATCGTCGTAGTTGGCGCGGAAGTCGACGGTTTCCTTGTCGATATCTTCGAGCAGCGAAGCGGCGATCTTGGTGAGACGCGCTTCGGTGTACCGCATGGCGGCGGGAGGATCGCCGTCGACGGAGCCGAAGTTGCCCTGGCCATCGACGAGCGGGTAGCGCATCGAGAACGGCTGGGCCATGCGGACCAAGGCGTCATAGATGGCCGAGTCGCCATGGGGGTGGAACTTACCCATGACTTCGCCGACGATCTTGGCGGATTTGCGGGTGGGGCGATTATAGTTGAGCCCCAACTCGCTCATGCCGAACAAGATACGGCGATGGACGGGCTTCAGACCATCACGGACATCGGGCAGCGCGCGGCCGATGATGACCGACATCGCGTAGTCGAGATAGGACTTCTTCATCTCGTCTTCGATGTTGATCGGGATATGGTTCTTGTTGTTGTCGCTTAGGGGTAGTTGACCGCCCCCGCCGCCGGGGGGCGGTACGGGAGGCTGGTTCGGATTTTGTTCGTCGGCCAATTGTTACTCCTCAGAGATCTCGGAACCTACTATTCTAGCAAGGGAATGGAACGTTTTCTCCTATTCGTCGCCCTGGGGGTTTCCCTGACCTTTGGACAGGGGGCTCCGGCCACCGGATCGTTGACTGGAAGAGTGGTGGATGGCACCACAAAAGAGGGGATCCGGAAGGCGACGGTGTACGCGACGGGTGAGGTTTCCAGCGGGTCACAAGGGGGTGTGGCACGGTTCCAACCGCCTACCAGCTATTCGGCGGTGACTGACGAATCGGGCACATATCGGTTTTCTGGGCTTGCGCCTGGGGTATACGGATTACGGGCGGAGAAGATTGGGTATATCTCTCCGTTGACGGCACGGGGCAGCGGGCCACGGGTGGCGGCGGGGGAGGAGGCCAAGGGGAGCGACATCGTCCTGAACCGGCACGGGGTAATCTCCGGGCGGGTGACGGACGCCGATGGGGAACCGGTGGAGCGGGTGGGTGTATGGGCGATGCCTGCCGGGCGCGGGAAGTCCATGAATGCGCGGCAGGGGATGAGCGATGACCGGGGCGAATTCCGGATAGCCCAGCTTGTGGCGGGGGCCTACAAGCTGGTGGCGATGCGGCCGGAGAATGGGTTTGCGACCCCGGTGGTGGCGGCGGGCGAAGCGGTGATGCTGTATGCGCCGACGTACTTTCCGTCGGTACTGGAGGCGGCGTCGGCCACGGCGGTGACGGTGGGGAGTGGGGAGGAGAGGACGGGGCTGGAGATCCGGCTGCGGAAATCGGTGGCGGTGCGGGTGGCGGGACGGGTTACGAGTGACGTAGCGGGGGACGCGCCGGTCTCCCTGACCTTGCAACCGTACCAGGTGGGTGGAGCGCGGGGCGGGAACTTCATGATGAATACGATGGCCGGGCGCAGCACGATGGCGAGCGGGGATGGGCGGTTCGCGATTCCGAACGTAACGCCGGGGGAGTACATTTTGTCGGCGGGTATCCACCGCATGGGGACGAGTGTGAGCGGGACGATGCGGTTGCGGGTGGGGCAGCAGGACCTGGACAATGTGACGCTGGCGTTGCAGCCGCTGGTGCGGGTGACGGGACGGGTGGTGGCCGAGGGCGGCGGGAAGCTGCCGAGCGGACTGGCGAACGTGAGCGTGCGAGGGACCGACCCGGCGATACCGGCGGGCGGGGGCGCACAGGTGAAACCCGATGGCAGTTTTGTACTGGAGAACCTGCAGCGGACGCGGATGACGGTGACGCCGTTGACGCCGCGGGGGTGGTATTTGAAATCCGTCAGCGTGGGCGGGCAGCCGCAGGCGGGGTTGGAGTTTGACGTGACGGGCGGGGACGCGGTGGTGGAGCTGTTATACAGCAACCGGCCGGGGACGGTGACGGGTACGGTGGAAGGGGCGACCGAAGGGGTGCGGGTGGCGGCGGTACCGGATGGGGGTGAGACGGGTCCGCTGTTTGCAAATCTTTACAAGACAGGTGGGGTGGTGGCGGGGCAGAACAGCTTTAAGATTGAAGACGTTCCGCCGGGCAATTACCTGCTGATTGCTTGTGTTCCGGGGCTGCTGGAGGCGCTGAGCGAGCCGGCGGCGTGGGAGCGAGTGAAGGGCAAGGCGGTGAGCGTGAAGGTGGAGGAGGGCGGAACGGTTACCGGTTCGCCGCGTCTAATTAGTGAGAGTGACCTGGATGAAAAGTAGCGTTTTGGTTCTGTTGGTGGCGGTGAGCGTGTTTGGACAGGGCGGGCGGCGGCCGCAGGCGGCGGCGACGGTGGGCACGGCGTCGATTGCGGGGAAGGTTTTGGATCCATCGAGCGGGGCGCCGGTACGGCGGGCGGTGGTGACGGTGGAGGGCGAGACGCGGGACGTGCGGACGGCGAAGGGGATGACCGACGACGAGGGCGGGTTTGTCATTAAAGATTTGCCGAAGGGGAAGTATTGGATTACGGCGGAGAAGACGGGGTATTTGCGCGGGGCATACCGGGGGCGGACGGTGGGCGGGTATGGAGACCCGGTGGAGTTGGCCGACGGGGCGACGAAGACGGGCGTGGATATCGTTTTGGCCAAGCAGGGGGTGATTGCGGGGCGCGTGGTGGACGAGGCGGGCGAGCCGGTGGAGCGGGTGGCGGTGCAGGCGATTCCGGTGCGGAAAGCGGCGGGGCGGGGCGGTTTGACGAATGCCACGACGACCAATGACTTAGGCGAGTTCCGATTGAGTAAGTTGCCGCCGGGGAATTATAAGTTACTGGCGACGCGGCCGATGGACCGGGGGGAGATGATTGTTGAGAAAGCCGGAGGGAGGGCGACGACGGAAGCGCCGACTTACTTTCCGGGGACGTTGGATGCGGCGTCGGCGAGTCCGGTGCGGGTGAATGCGGGGGAGGAGAGGACGGGGGCGGAGATCCGATTGCAGCGTTCGCCGGTGGTGGTGGTGAGCGGGCGGGTGTCGGGCGAGTTGCCGCCTGCGAATCGCGGGGCGCGGGTTTCGTTGCGTCCGTCGGGGGAGGCGGGGGTGTTCCGCGGACCGATGATGGGCGGGGGGAGCGATGGGGCGGTGGGGCCGGACGGGTCCTTTTTCTTCCGGAATGTGCGGCCGGGCGAGTA
>CANIFK010000332.1 GCA_947466555.1 Acidobacteriota bacterium
ACTCCCAGGCCCCCGAAACCATCCTCAAGGATCAGGACTGGCCCATCTCCGTCGAAGCCCAGTTCCTTGCCAACGATGGCAACCTCGCCCGCCCCACCATGAACGTCTGCACGCCCGGCACCGATATCTACATGAACGGCGCCAAAGTGAAGCCCCATTGCGTCAACTCCACTTCGAAAAAATACCCCGCCGCCCAGTGGGTCAGCGTGGAAGTGGAAGTGCTCGGCAACGACAAAGTCCGCCACAAAGTAGAAGGCGAAACCGTCCTCGAATACGAACACCCCGAAATCGGCGGCGGCGTCGCCAACCGCTTCGACCCTGCCATCAAAGTGGACGGCACCCCCTTGCGCGACGGCTACATCGGCCTCCAATCGGAAAGCCACCCCGTTGAGTTCCGCAACGTCCGCCTTCTGAATCTGAAGGGCTGTATGGACCGCAAGGCAAAGAACTTTAAGTCCTATTTCGTCGCGGCCGACAACGCCACTTGTATTTACAAGTAGGCCGCGGCGGAGTGCGTGAATAGTCCCGCGTACTACTACTTTGGGCCCAGTTTCTTTGAAGCCGGATCATCAAAGTGCTAGGTGATTCGGTTCACGACGACCACAAGGTAAGTTGCTAGACTAACTACATAACCCACCATGCATAAGCCACACTCGGAGCGTCCGAAGTTACCTGGCCTTCCCCGGCGTCGTCCGGACTCTCGCCAACCCGCAGCCAGCCCCGACTCCGCGGCCATGCCGCGCACAGTGCCGATTCTGCCCACGCAGCCCATCGTCAAGGAAACACAAGAGTTTCGGCCCTCCATGCGGCTGAATTGGTCCAAGGCGATCATCGATCAGGCCCAGCGCGGCGATGCCTCCGCGCAACTGCCAGTGCGCCCTGTCGCCGAAGTCCGCCCGGTTCGTTCCCAGGCGGCCGCCCGCGCCCGCGCCGGTGAGGTGTATCATGCCCCTGTTCCCGCTGTCGAACACTTACCCGCCCCTGCAATAAGTGTTAATTATCCGCCGCCCCCCGCCGCCCCTCAGTTAGTAGCCGAACCGTTAATGCTGGAAGAAACAATCCCCGCGGCCGTCGAACCGCAATCGCCGTGGACAAAAGTCCGCAGCGGCTTCGGTGCCTTCATGCGCTTGTTCGACCGCGGCTAAACCGCCCCCGCTTGACTTGTCCGGATCGTGCGCCCAGACTAGGGATGTCTGGGCGCCATTGTCCACCCACAGATCGACTGAGCTAAGTCGGCCGGTCTGGCCCTCCTTCTTAGCCAAGTGCGACAGCCGGGGAGGTTGCCATGGTGGTTTTCAGTGTGCCCTTAGTGGGGATGCTGCTGGCGGCAAGCGTTTCGCCAGCCGTTGATTTTGCTGTATACCGGGGCTTTTCCTTCGGCGGCAGCGTCGAGGCGTCCGCCAAGATCGCAGGCGCCAAAATGGCCAACGTGCGCACCCTGCACGAGCGCCCCGCCCGCATCGAAGAGTTCGACTGGGAATCCGGCGCCTATTCGCAAGTCGACGCCGTCAAGTTCGGCTCCGTCCGCGATGGCCTGCTCCGCTTTTACAACGGCCAGCTCTTCCAAATCGTAGTCACCTACGACCGCCAGCGCACCGAAGGCATGACCGCCGCCGACATGATCGAATCCATCTCGGCAACCTACGGCGCCGCCTCCAAGCCCACCGCCGAAATTCCCCTGAAATCGATCTACGGCGAAGTCGCCCGCGTCCTCGCTCGCTGGGAAGACGCCAACTACAGCTACGACCTCGTCCGCACCGGCGACCAAACCAGCTTCGCCCTCATTCTCCGCTCGAAGCAGCTCGACGCCCTCGCCACCGCCGCCATCGACGCCGCCGAAAACCTCGACATCAAGGAAGCCCCCAGCCGCGCCGACGCTCTCCAACGCAAGCTCGACGAGGAAACCCGCCTCGCCCTCGAAAAGGCCCGCGCCGCCAACAAATCGAGCTTCCGGCCATGAGCATCACCATCGGCACCATGATGCTCGCCCCCGGCACCGCGATGCCGGCGGACTGGATCGCCCAACCCGATAAAGGCGACGACGGCTGGACCCGCATTGCCCAATCGCTCACGCCGATCGTCCGCGAACACGACCTCGCCTCTACCGGTTGGACCTTCTCCTTCCGCGCCCCCGGAGTCGCCACCACCGCCTACGGCCTGAACGAGGTCACCATGTTCGCCACCGCCATGGGCCGCCTCGTCGCCGAAGTGCTGCGGCAAGGCTGCAACGCCGTCGAAATCGATAGCGTCACTCGCCATCGCTTCCTCGGCCTGCCCTACTTGCGAATCTCCGGCCACGCCCGCGCCCTCCACCACCAAGAACCCAAATGACCGGAACCCCCAACCAGATCGAGTGGGCCGAACAAATTCGTCCCCGCGTCGATGCCGAATTCGCCCGCGTCGCCACGGCCTTTCGCGAAGTCGCCGCCCGCCAATCCGGCCAGGCCGCCGACGACACCCTTGCCCTCATCAAAATCGTCGAAGAAAAGCGAGACGAAGTCCTCGCCCACACCGACGCCGGCTACTACATCCGCGACTGGCAGGAGCTCTCCGACCAAGTCCGCCGCCTCATCGGCGCCGATGCGCGCTTCACCGAAATCCGCGACAGAAGGAAATCCTATGCCCTTTGATCCCGCGCTTCCGCGCACCTTCAACGCCATCTCCATCCGTGCCCACGCACCCATGGCCTCCGGTGTCTACGGCCTCTCCAACGCCAGCGCCTGGCTCTTCATCGGCGAGACCGATAACATCCAGGAGTCGCTCCTCGAGCACTTCCGCGCCGGCAGTGAACAGGCCACCGGCTTCTGCTTTGAAATGTGTTCCGCCGGTGGTCGCGCCCGCCGCCAGGATCGCCTCGTACAGGAATACGAACCTGGCGGCAATCGCCGGTAACGAATTTCGGGAACTTTTCCCCCGATCAACGTATAACGGATTATGGCCCTACGCCCAACCGTTCTACTCGCGCTTGCCGCCGCGTCCCTCTTCTCACAGAAATCCTTCGAAGTCGCCACCATCAAGCCCAACGCCGAAAATGACCACCGCGTCATGTTCCGCATCCTCCCCGGCGGCGGTTTCTCCGCCACCGGCGCCAACCTGCGCATGCTCATCACGCAGGCCTACAACGTCAAGGATTTCCAAGTCACCGGCGGCCCTGGCTGGCTGGCCACCGACCGCTTCGACGTCAACGCCAAGGCCGAAGCCACCACCGAACGCGCCTCGCCGGAAACCTTCCGCCCCATGCTCCAGTCCCTCCTCGCCGAGCGCTTCCTCCTCAAATTCCACAAAGAAACCAAGGAAATGCCCGTCTATGCCCTCCTCGCCGGCAAAGGCCCGCACAAGATGAAGGCGGCGGAAACCCCTGCCGGCGGCGCGCCCCAACAGCGCGGAATGATGCGCATCGGCCGCGGCCAGGCCACTCTCCAGGGCGTCAACATGGCCGGCCTCGTCCAACTGCTCTCCCAGCAACTCGGCCGCCCCGTCATCGATAAAACCGGCATCGAAGGCGCCTTCGACGTCGAACTCCGCTGGACCCCCGAACCGGGGCAGGGAGGCGGCCCCTTCGGCGGCGCCCCGCCCCCGCCCGAAGCCATCGCTCAGTCCGATAACAGCGGCCCCTCCATCTTCACCGCCATCCAGGAACAGCTCGGCCTCAAGCTCGATTCCACCAAAGGCCCCGTCGAAATCATGATCATCGACAGCGCCACCAAGCCCACCGAAAACTAGGCCTATGTTGCGAGCAGTCATCCTGCTGGCATTGGCGCTCGCGCTCGGCGCGGCGGAGCACCGCGGAACGGTCACGTTCGGCGGGCTCCCCGTGCCCGGCGCCACCGTCACCGCGGAGCGCCCCAGCCAGTCCCTCTCCACCATCACCGACGCGAACGGCGCCTACTCGCTCGCCCTCCCCGAAGGCCCCTGGACCCTCCGCGTCGACATGCAGCTCTTCACCCCGCAGCGCCGCGAAACCAAGGACCCCGCCACCCCCATCACCTGGGAACTCGAACCGGCCCCGCGCGAAAAAGCCGCCGCCGTCACCGTCGCCAACAAAAGCCCCTTCGTAAAGCCCGAAGTCGCCGCCTCCACCCCAGCCCCGGCCAAGCCGCAAGCCCCCGCCGCGGATCCCGAAGCCGCCCAACGCGCCGCCGACGGCCAGCTCATCAACGGCAGCGTCAACAACGGCGCCGCCTCTCCCTTCGCCCAACTCCCCGCCTTCGGCAACTTCCGCCGCGGCCAGCGGTCCATGTACAACGGCAGCCTCGGCCTGCTCCTGAACCATTCCGCCTTCGACGCCCGCTCCTTTTCCGTCACCGGACAGGACACTCCCAAGCCCGACTACAGCCGCGTCCAGGGCCTCTTCGCCTTCGGCGGCCCCATCAAAATCCCCAAGTGGCTCCCGCGCAACGGCCCCCAGTTCACCGTTAACTATCAGTGGACCCGCAACACCAACGCCATCACTCAATCCGGCCTCGTCCCAACAGCCGCGCAACGCGCCGGGACCTTCCCCGTCGCCCCCCTCGACCCCCTGTCGAACACCCTCTTCCCCAACGCCCAAATCCCCGCCACAAGAATCTCCCCCCAAGCCCGAGGGCTCCTCACCCTCTTCCCAAACCCCAACTTCACCGGCAGCACCCGCTACAACTTCCAAACCCCCATCGTCAGCGGCGTCCACCAGGACGATCTCCAAACCCGAATAAACAAACAGCGCCGCAAAAACTACTTCTCCGGAACCTTCAACTTCAACTCCACCCGTCTGTCGAACACCAATCTCTACGGCTTCCTCGACACCGGCCGCGCCCTCGGCCTGAACACCTCCTTCGCCTACCGCCGCACCATTCACGCCCGCTTCTTCGTCAACCTCTCCGCCACCTACAGCCGCCAGCGCGACCAACTGAATCCCTTCTTCGCCAACCGCCGCAACATCGCCGCCGAAGCCGGCATCACCGGCAACAATCAGGACCCCGCCAACTGGGGCCCGCCTGCGCTCACTTTCTCCAGCGGCATCGCCCCGCTCACCGACGCCCAGTCCTCCCTGACCCGCAATCAAACCATGGCCTACAACGCCGACGCCTTCTACAACCGCGGCGGCCACAACCTCTCCTTCGGCGCCGTCCACCGCCGCCAGCAGTTCAACGTCCTCTCGCAACAGGACCCCCGCGGCAGCTTCGCCTTCAACGGAACCGCCGCCCGCAACGACGTCGCAGCGTTCCTCTTAGGCATCCCCGACACCAGCTCCATCGCCTTCGGCAACGCCGATAAATACCTCCGCGCCACCATCGCCGAAAGCTTCTTCAACGACGATTGGCGCGTCAACCCCGGCCTGACGTTCAACTACGGCGTCCGCTGGGAATACTGGACGCCCGCCACCGAAAAGTACGGCCGCCTCGTCAATGCCGGCGGCCCGCTCCAGCCCGACCGCAACAACATCGCCCCCCGCTTCGGCTTCTCCTGGCGCCCGCTCGTCGCCTCCTCCCTCGTCGTCCGAGGCGGCTACGGCGTCTACTACGACACGTCCATCTATCAGCCCATCGCCATGCAAATGGCCCAACAAGCCCCGCTGTCAAAAAGCATTCGCGTCTCGAACACCGCCGCCACGCCCCTCACTCTCGCCAACGGCTTCCCCGGCGGCGCCGCCTCCGCCCTCTTCGCCGCCGACCCCAACTTCCGCGCCGGCTACTCGCAAAACTGGCAGCTCTCCCTCCAGCGCGATCTCCCCTGGGCTCTGCAAATCACCGCTTCCTACAACGGCATCAAAGGCACCCGCGCCCAACAGCAGGTCCTCCCCAACACCTTCCCCAACGGCTCAATCGAACCAAGCGGCTACGCCTATCTAACATCCAACGGCAACTCCATCCGCCACGCTGGCACCGTCCAAGTGCGACGCCGCCTCCGCGCCGGCCTCACCGCCCAGCTCTCCTACACCTGGGCCAAATCCCTCGATAACGCCGCCCTCGGCGGCCGCAACCAGGGCGGCCCCCTCGTCGCCCAAAACTGGCTCGACCTCCGCGCCGAACGCAGCCGCTCTCAATTCGATCAGCGCCACGTCCTCACCGCCATGACCCAATACACCACTGGCATGGGCATGAAGGGCAGCGCCCTCGCCAACGGCTGGAAAGCCCGCGCCATGCGCGACTGGACGTTGAGCACGCAAATCAACGCGGCCACCGGCCTCCCCCTATCCCCCATATTTCTAGCCGCCGTCCGAGGCACCGGCGTCAGCGGCAGTCTCCGGCCAGACTTCACCGGCGCCTCCCTCTACGACGCGCCCCCCGGCCTCTTCCT
>CANIFK010000333.1 GCA_947466555.1 Acidobacteriota bacterium
CATGTCAGCGCCCCCGTCCCGATCCACGGCCCGGCCATGCCGATCAGAGCCACCACGCCGTCGCTCTCCTGCAACGGGTGGCCGATGATACGCGTCTCCCCTGCCTCCACCGTGCAGCCCAGCATCATGCCGCAAACGTTTTCGACAGAACTCCTAATGCCCGTCTCCACCAGTTCCTGCATCTCTTCAGTCGTCATGGTTCGCCCTCCGTTGAACGGTTCATTTACACCAGGCCTACCAGCTTCTCTTTGATCTGGTCGGCCGTAAACGGCTTGCGAACGTAGCCCGCCGCCCCTAGGTCCACCGCCTCCAGCACCTTCTGCTGGCTGCCTTCCGTCGTAATCATTACCACTGGAATTGACTTCCACGCCGCATTCGCACGAATCTGCGTCAGCAGTTCAATCCCATCCATGTTCGGCATGTTGATGTCGGAAAGGACCAAGCCCACGTGGTTAGCCTTTAGCCGCTCCAGTGCCTCAATCCCGTCACCGGCTTCCAGAATCGTCCCTAACGGGATCTCCGTTTGCGCCAACACCCGCTGCAGAATCTTCCGAATCGCGGCGGAGTCGTCAACGATGAGTACGTCCAATGCCATGGGGTCTCTCCCTATTCCTAACGCGCCGCCTCTTTATCCATCAGCCGCGCTATGTTTTTCATTTCGTCCGCCCCAAAATTTTTATGAACAATTTTCCGAACCTCCCATCGCTATACTGGGCCAACCGGAACCTGCCATGACCCCAACGATAAAATTCCTTGCCATCGTCCTAGCCCTCGCCTGCGCCCTGCCCGCCCAAAACCCCAGAGGCCGCGCCTTGGGCATCCCCTTTGATGGCACCCCCGGTCCCAACAACGCCATTACCGACGTCGCCGGCATCGCCGTCGGCCACGCCACTCTCATCCGCGGCGAAGGCAAACTCGTTCCTGGCCAAGGCCCCGTTCGCACCGGCGTCACCGCCATCCTGCCCCGCCCGAAAGGCAACTGGGATTTCGTCATGGCCGCCACCTTCAATCAGAACGGCAACGGCGACATGACCGGCGTCAACTGGATCGAAGAATCCGGCTTCCTGGAAGGTCCCATCCTCCTGACCGGCACTCACAGCGTCGGCGTCGTCCGCGATGCCGCCATTCATTGGCAAATCGACCAAGGCCGCCAGTTCGTCTTCACCTACCCGATCGTTGCCGAAACATTCGACTCACTCAACGACGCCAACGGCCAGCATGTCAAACCCGAACACGCCTGGGCCGCGCTCAACGCCGCCAAGCCCGGCCCGGTCCAGGAAGGCGCCGTCGGTGGCGGCACCGGCATGATCTGCAATGGCTTCAAAGGCGGCATCGGCACGTCCTCCCGCATTGTCACCGTCGCCGGCAAACAGTACACCCTGGGCGTCATCGTGCAGTGCAACTACGGCGGCGATCTGCAGGTCCTAGGTGTCCCCGTCGGCCGCGAGATCACGGACCTGAAAGCCTGCACCACGCTCCCCCAGACCCGCCCCTGGATGGGCACGCGCCTCCGCCCCTGCCCGGCAAAACAAGCCGCCACCCGCGACGCCGCCGAACACGCCGCCGAACTCGGCCGCGGTTCCATCGTTGTCGTGGTCGCAACGGACGCGCCTCTGCTATCCCATCAGTTGAAGCGCATCGCCCGCCGCGTCGGCATGGGGCTCGGTAAGCTCGGCAGTTGGGCCGGCAACGGCTCCGGCGATCTGTTCCTGGCCCTCTCCACCGCCAACCCCGGAGCAGGCTCCGCCAACGAAGTGGCCAAGCTTGAAATGGTCCCCAACAACGTCATCGATCCCCTCTTCCGCGCCACCATCGACGCCACCGAAGAGGCCGTCGTCAACGCCATGCTCGCTGCCCCGGCCGTCACCACCGGCGTCGATGGCATCCAGATCTTCGGCCTCCCCGGCCCCCGCCTCGTCGAGACGCTGAAGAAGTACGGTCGCATGCGATAGCGCCCGCCCTAATCATCAAAAGTCGCCCGAAAAAAACTGCTCCTCAGTAATTGGCGCGTCCCACCCAGGCTTCAAGATAATTTGTCCCCGTAGGGTGCCAAACCGGACCCGCCGCGGAGCCTCCAGTCGCGCAACTGCCTTCCCCCGCCGCGTGATGACAACCTCTTCTCCGGCCTCTACCGCCCGTACCAACTCGACAAACCGCTTCTTCGCCTCCGTGATCGAAACAACCATAAGCCAAGTCTATCGCTCTCAAGATCCCGCAGCCCGCACCGCCCAGAATCAAAAGAATCGTCGCACCCACCGCACCACTCCCGCCCACAGACCCGGCTCAGGCGTCGGCCGGATGGAAACAATAGGCGCCGGACGATCCTCCGGTGGAATTTCATGCCGCTCGCAATGCTCCTTGATGGCCAACTCTAACGGTCGCTCCGTCGGAACCGCGTAGCGATCGACGATATAGAGTCGAAACGGGCCCTGCTTCTCCCAGCCTTCGTAGTCGAAGCGAAGTGCCCGAAGCGCCGCGAACACTCCCCCGCCATAAAAGTCCCCATCCATCGGCTGCAATGCTTCGCTCGCAAGCGGAGCGCCATCGCTAAACGGCGTAGTCAACTCCGAATGGCACATCCAAAACAGACGCAGCAGCCGCGCGCCCTCGAACGCGCTGAAATCGTATGTTTGGCTCGCGGTCTCCGCCCCACAGCCCACCACCAGCTCGCCGGTGCGGTTCGCGATCGCGGCCAGATCATCCGCGCGTCCCGCGGACAGGAGCATCGCTTCGTCAAATAGGTACGGGGCTCCGCCGCGCTGGCCACCAATCACGTAGGATTCCTCGTTGCCCTCTGGTATGGCATCCGAACTCGCCACGTCCCCCACCAGGCGCAATCCAATCCCCACCGCGTCAAACTCCTCGATCAATCGATCAAGCGGTACTCGGCTTGCCACTACTCCGCTATGCATTCCCATTGCTGCCCTCCCTCACCCCCGCCGCGCCCGCCAGGCCCCGCCAAGCAGAAGTAGAAGCGCGCAAGCCTCCGACGCGAAAAAATAGGTGAACCACCCCAGGAAACTGAGGCCATGCAAGTTAGGCTCTGTCCGGCAGACTTGCATCAGCCCTTCAATAGCAAAAGGGAGTCCCCCGCCTGCCAGTCCCACCAGCAGTACCGTCCCCGTCCCGTTCCCCCGAAAAAACGATACCCCCAACGCCAATACCGCCAGGCTCACGACCACCCCGATGAGGGCCACTGCCCCTGCCATCTCCACATACGCCAAACCCTGGTACTCCAGGAAAACTCCAAGGAATACCAGGGCTCCGGCGCCAAGCCAAAGCAAAAGGTACGGAACAGGCCGCACGCTAAACGTTACAGCTCTCCACCGCCTCCAGCAGCGCTTCCTTCCACGGCTTCACCTTCGGCGAATACTCGTGGCAGATGAAGCCCTTGTACCCAAGGTCCGCAATCGCCTTCGCAATCCCCTTGTAATTCAACTCCTGGTCAATGCTGATCTCATTCCGCCCCGGATTCCCGGCCGTATGGAAATGAGCAAACCACTGGAAGTTATCGCGGATCGTGCGAATGATGTCGCCTTCCATAATTTGCATGTGATAGATGTCGTAAAGTAACTTCACCCGCGGCGACGCCACCCGTTTACAAACCTCCACGCCCCACGCCGTCCGGTCGCACTGATAGTCCGGATGATTCACCTTACTGTTCAGTAACTCCATGCACAACGTCACGCCCTTATCCTCGGCGTGCTTCTTCAACTCATTCAAGCAGGCGACGGTGTTGTCCATCCCCTCGGCATCGGACTTCCCGCGCCGGTTGCCCGACAGAATAATCATGTTCGGCGCGCCAGCCGCCGCCGAAATGTCGATCAGCTCATGCGACCGCTTAATGATCTCCGCATGCAGGCTCTTGTCGTTGACGCCATTCGCCAGCGGGCTTGATCCCGGCACCATCGACGGCACAATCCCGTACTTCTTCATAATCGGGAACTTGTCCGGACCCTGCAGATCGTAGGCATGAATCCCCAACTCGGCCAGCGCCTTGCACTGACCCTCGAAGTCGAGATTCGAGCCGCGGAAAACACCCCCGCAAACCCCCTGCTTCAACCGCCCCTGCGCCGGCGCGGCTGTCGCATTCGCCGCGCTCGCCGCGGCCGCTGTTCCTGCCAAAAACAATCTGCGTTCCATGCGCACGATAATATCAAGTACGAATGGGATTTGCTGTCTGGTTATCAGAGGATCAAGCGTGGGCCCAGGGTACCCACGAATACCGCCCCATGGGCTGCGCCGTCATCGCGCGAAACGGTCAATTCCGCGCCCCGGACTTCAACCGCTACCGCCGCTCCCCGGACCGCCGGTCGCCGTTTTTCATCGGTCTCTTCGGCTCCCTCGAAGAGGTCAACGTCTTTCTCCGCGCCGGGAAACCCCGCACGCCCGACCGCCACACACCCAATATTTTGTGAAAAAATGGCCCTCCTGAAAAAGTCAGTCACAAGACTCGAAAATATTTCTGCATTCTCTGTAATCGATAGATATAAAGCCACTTAACTGGACAGTCGGCACGCCATCCGCGCGGACCCCGATCCGTTTTTCGATTTTCGATTGCTAGAATCGGGGCGCTAGGATTTACCATGTCTCACCGGTACACCCTGGACCCGCAGGTGCATCTGCATTGGGTCCGTGAGACGCCGTCGCGCTCTCTCGTTTCGCCAGTATCTCAGTCGCTCGATTCCATCGAACGGCTGCCCCCGTGCGTCCAAACGGCCGTCCGCGCCGTCGGGCTGCCATCGGTGGAACTGCACCTGCCGCTCTACCGTGCCGGCCTCGATCCCGAACTGCCGGAATGGTTCGCCGGCCTCCACTTCCGTCAATCCGCCCTCGGCCGCCTCGTCGCCACCCATTGGGACGACGCCCAGCCGCTGGCCACCCAGGCCACCCACCAGGCGCTCGTCCTGATCTGTCGCGCCATCACCGGGGACACGACGCCGCTCACCCTCATCGCCGAATCGCCCGAGTCGCCGCTGCTCCGCCGCCCGCTGGCTTCCCGTCACGCCTGCGCCCGCCGTGGCGGCCTCGCCGTCGCCCCGGAAGAACGGTCGCACAACTACGATCGCGCCTACAAAGCCGTCGCTTTCTCCATTCAATCCGCGCTCCGCGCCACCGTGCCCGCCGCCCACCTCCAGACTATGGACCAGCTCGAAGACCGCCCCCACTCCATGGCGCTGCTGGCCTGGAGCGCCGCCGCACCCGTTGTCGGTCGCCACGTCGACCAGCTCGGTGTCGACGTTCTCAACTCCCGCCTCCTCGAACGCTCCTTCGGTGGCATGTGCACGCGCCTGGAGCCCCGCCTGGCCGAGGTCTGGCAGATCCTGACCCGGCACGGCGCCGAGCCCCGCTATCGCAACAGCTACAGGCCCAATAAGGTGGAAGCCATCGTCAACCGCTACCGCCGCGGCGACCAGTTCCTCCACCTCCTGTTCGCCAACGAAATGCGCCTCATCACCGCCTTCGTTCGCTTCTGTGTCCAGATCCAGGGCTGGCGCCAGCGCGCCAACGGCGACCCGGCCATCGTCTACCGCTCCATCCTCTCCGCCTGGGAAGACGTCGAAGTCCACATACGTGCGTTTTACCAGCGCCATCCCCACCCGGCCATCGGGGCCCATCTATTGCTCGAAGCCGCCCGGACGCTGGAAGCGATAGACTAAAGACAATTGCAATGAACTACTCGGGGAAACGGGTCCTGGTCACGGGTGGGCTGGGATTCATCGGCAGCAATCTGGCCGTCCGGCTGGCGCGCGAAGGCGCCTTGGTCACCGTGCTCGATTCCACCGTGCGCGGGTGTGGTGCAAACACGCACAATTTGGCACCGTTTTTAGCGCAAATTGACGTCATAAACGACGATATCGGTGCACTTTCGACGTACCACTCCGCCGTAGTGGGCACCGATGTGGTGTTCAACATGGCGGGCGAGATCAGCCACATCAACAGCATGCGCGATCCGGTGCGCGACCTGGAACTGAACACGACTTCCCAGCTCCGCTTCCTGCTGGCGCTGCGCGATATCTGCCCGGGTGTGAAGGTCGTTTATGCCTCCACCCGCCAGGTCTACGGCGTGCCGCAGTACCTCCCGATCAACGAGTCGCACCCGATAAACCCCATTGATTTCAACGGGATCCATAAACACGCCGCCGCATCCTACCACCGCCTTCTAACCGCCCGGGGCGAGCTTGACGCGACCATCCTCCGCCTCACCAACGTCTACGGCCCGCGCATGGCTCTGAATATTCCCGAACAGGGCGTGCTGGGTCACTTCTTCCGCC
>CANIFK010000334.1 GCA_947466555.1 Acidobacteriota bacterium
TACTCCCTCGTCACCCGCGATGCCCACGGCCTCTACGAGCAATTCGGCTTCACCCCAATCGCCGCCCCGCAAGGCCACATGGAAATCCTCCGCCCCGGCCTCTACAAGCGCCCCGTATAATCGTTCTATGGCAACGTTAGTCCAACTGGCGCCTTCCGCTCCAGCTCTGAACGAATCCGATCTGCTCCGCAAGGAAGCCGCCCTCCTCACCATTCTCAAGGAAATGGGCCACGTCATCGTCGCCTACTCCGGCGGCACGGATTCGGCCTACCTCGCCTGGGCCGCCGTCCAAGCCGTCGGCGATAACGCCGTCGCTATCACCGCCGATTCCGCCTCCATCCCCGAATCCCACAAACGCGACGCCGAACAGTTCGCCCGCGATTTCCAGATCCGCCACGAATACATCGAAACCTTCGAATTCGATAACCCCGAATACGTCAAGAACGACAAAAACCGCTGCTTCCACTGCAAAGACGAACTCTTCACCCGCCTCGATAAAGTCTGCATCGAACGCGGCATCGCCAACGTCGTCTACGGCGTCAACGTCGACGATCTCGGCGACTGGCGTCCCGGCCAGGGCGCCGCCAAAGCCCACAACGTCAAAGCCCCCCTCGTCGAAGCCGGCCTCACCAAAGCCGAGATCCGCGAACTCAGCCGCCGCGCCGGCCTCCCCACCTGGGACCGCCCCGCCGCCGCCTGCTTAAGCTCCCGCATCCCCTACGGCACCGAAGTCACCAAGGAACGCATCAAGACGGTGGAGGACGGCGAAGAGGCGCTGAAAGCCCTCGGTTTCCGCCAGTTCCGCACCCGCTTCCATGGCGATTTGGTCCGCATCGAAGTCGCCGTCGAAGAACTCCCCAAAGCGCTCGACGCCGCTATGGCCGCCCGCTTCGTCGAGATCTTCAAGCCCCTCGGCTTCCACTACGTCACGCTCGACCTCCAGGGCTACCGCCAGGGTTCGCTCAACGAAGCCATCACGCAATAACCCGGTATCGGCGTTCCCTAACGGGCCATCGGTCTCGCTGCCGAAGAGTCCTTGCCACCCGCCTCCCAGCCGCTCTGCACTCCACGAATGAACGACTTCCCCGCGTCGTAGTAGATATCCACCACCCGCACAAAAATCGCAATCGCGATGAGGTTCCGCAACCATCGCGTCGCCAGCATCCGCGTCAAAAGGTCCGGCCCAACCGGTTCATTCGTTTCCATATCAGGGAATGCGTAACGCAACCCAATTCCGGGCCAACTGGTCGGCGCGCACAACGGCCGTTTCCCCGGTGTCGCCGGAAACGGCACCGTCTGGCCCGTCAGGGGGCAAGCCCCTATGACGAGCACTGCGCTTCGGCTACCCTCTTCGCCTTCGCCGCAACCCTGCCGCGGCCGCCAGCCCCATCCCCAACAGCACCATCGTCGAAGGTTCTGGAACCGATGCCACTTCCAGGTTGTCGACGAACATCTTGGAGGTCCCCGTTCCAGAGGGCAATGCCATGATCGCGATAGCGCCGAGTGAGTTAACCGAGTTCACTCCCATCCCCAAGGATGTCGTGGGCCCGTCATCGAAACGGACGCCCATTGTGCGTCCATTGAAGTCCATGGACAGCTGTACCGAATGCCACGCGTTCACTGTCACCGATGCGGCATTCGCGGTCGTGCTAGCGGCCTCGTTAAACAGCTGTGTGGACCCGGTGGACGTGATAATAAGGTCTACAAATGCGGTATTGCTGGTGGTGAACGTTGTCAGCCGAAACTGGCCCGTGTTGCTCGCCAGCGCCACATAAAAGTCCATTGAGATCACGATCACGGGCGACCCGGCTGTGGAAAGAAATTGAATGGCGCGGGTGAAATTTGGCTGTCCGGCTTGGTCCACCTCTAAAGCCTTGCTCCCGGTGTTCGCCAACGTATTCTGCACCTGGAATGCGACCGCGGTTCCGATATCCTGAAACCAACCCCCTTGCCCAACCAGATCCCCGTTGCTGAACCCCTCAAATGTCTGGCTGTACAGGGTCGCTCCATGTGCCTGGGTGGACGTCAGAGAAAATGCCGCCAACAGCCCAAGTAGGAGATAAGAAGGAAGACTACGTTTTTCCATATGCAAGATGAGTGCCTCGGTCCTCGCGCATCCGCGTAAGAAAAAAAGTGTAGCACTCCTCTGCAAAACCACGTATTCCCCTCTACACAGAATTGGGGTATGGCGCGAGCCAGCCCACCCATAACCGGGGCATTTCCCCCATCTTCACCTCCCCGAACTCGCAAAAGCCCAATGAATCCGCATCTTTCCTCCCTTTGGCCCCTGGCTTGCAAAGTTGCATCCGACTTGCATCTTTAAGTTCCAGGAGAAACCATGTTCTGTTATCAATGCGAACAAACCGCCCATACTGACTCGGGCGCCGGCTGCGCCACCAGCAAAGGAGTGTGCGGCAAAGACGAGGCCACCGCCGACCTGCAGGATCTTCTGATCCACCTGCTGAAAGGCATCGGCCAATATTCCACACGCCTCCACGCCGCCGGCACGCCCGACGCCGCGGCCGATCACTTCATTCTCTTCGGACTATTCACGACCCTCACCAACGTGAACTTCAACCGCGCCCGCTTCGTCGAACTCATCGCCGAAGCCGCCCGCATTCGCGACCGCGTCCGCGCTGCCTACGAAGCCGCCAACCCCGGCGCCCCACCCCTCGGCGGCCCCGCCGCCTTCA
This sequence comes from Acidobacteriota bacterium, assembly GCA_947466555.1. Taxonomy (GTDB): domain Bacteria; phylum Acidobacteriota; class Terriglobia; order Bryobacterales; family Bryobacteraceae. Next base: position 2,694 of record CANIFK010000334.1, read on the forward strand.
CACCCGCCACCGATCTCGCCGGCCTCCTCAAACAAGCCAGCCCCGCCTCCGTCCGCGCCGGTATCGAACTGGTCGGCGAAGACGTCATCGGCCTGCGCTCGCTCGTCCTCTACGGCCTCAAAGGCGTCGCCGCCTACGCCCACCACGCCGACGTCCTCGGCCAGACCAGCCCCGAAGTCGGCGCCGGCATCGCCCACGCCCTCGACCTGTTGGCCTCCGACCCCACCGACGTCCCCGTCCTCCTCAACGAAGCCCTCGCCCTCGGCCACCTGAACTTCAAAGTCATGGGCCTGCTCGACGCCGCCAACACCGGCACCTACGGCACCCCGCAACCAACCAACGTCAAAGTCACCCCCGTCGCCGGCAAAGCCATCCTCGTCTCCGGCCACGATTTGAAGGACCTCCACGCCATCCTTGAAGCCGTCAAAGGCACAGACATCAACGTCTACACCCACGGCGAACTTCTCCCGGCCCACTCCTATCCGAACCTGAAGGCCTACCCCAACCTCGCCGGCAACTACGGCACCGCCTGGCAGAATCAGCAGCTGGAATTCGCCGCCTTCCCCGGCCCCATCGTCATGACGTCCAACTGCTTGATCGAGCCCCAACCCGCCTACCGCAACCGCATCTTCACCGCCGGTCCCGTCGGCTGGCCCGGCGTCCGCCACATCGCCAACGGCGATTACTCCCAAGTCGTCCAAGCCGCCCAGGCCCTCCCCGGCTTCCCGGAAACCGCGCCCGAAAAGACCATCCTCATCGGCTTCGGCAAGGACGCCGTCCTGGGCGTCGCCGGCAAAGTGATCGACGCCGTCAAGAGCGGCGCCGTAAAGCACTTCTTCCTGATCGGTGGCTGCGATGGCGCCGCCCCCGGCCGCAACTACTACACGGACTTTGCCGAAAAAGCCCCGCAGGATACCATCCTCCTCACCCTCGGCTGCGGCAAATTCCGCTTCAATATGGAGGATCACGGCACCGTCGCCGGTCTACCGCGCCTCCTCGATGTCGGCCAGTGCAACGATAGCTACTCGGCCATCCACATCGCCCTCGCGCTCGCCAACGCCTTTGAATGCGGCGTCAACGACCTGCCTCTCTCCCTCATCGTCTCCTGGTTCGAACAGAAGGCCGCCGCCGTGCTGCTCACTCTGCTCGCCCTCGGCGTCCGCAACGTCCGCCTCGGGCCAACGCTCCCAGCCTTCCTCACCCCGGCCCTCGTCGGCGTCCTGGTGGAGAAGTTCGGCGTCCTGCCCATCACCACCGCCGAAGCCGACATCGCGGCCTCCCTCAACCGCGCCGCCGCGTAACGAAGGACCAACATGAGTGAACGCGAAGTCACCCTCGTCACACGCGATGGCGCGGAACTCCGGTTTCCCTGCGCGGCGAAGGACAACGTCCTCGCCGCCTCCGAAGCCGCCGGCTACTTCCTTCCGGCCATGTGCCACGAAGGAACATGCGGGCTCTGCCATGCGCGAGTGACCGAGGGCAAATACACCATGGGGCCGCACAACAGTGCGGCCCTGCAGGGCGGGGAAGTGCTGCTCTGCCGCTGCGAACCCGATGAAAACCTGACGGTCGCCCTGCCCTACAACCAGGCCCAGGTCTTGCGCTACAAAGTCCCCGTCCGCCAAGCCGTCATCGAATCCATGGAGCCCGCCTGGCAGAACGCCGTAGCCCTCACGCTCCGTCTCCAACCAGACCCGGAACAAGGCCAGGCCGTCGAATTCTCCCCCGGCCAATACATGGAGCTAACCATCCCCGGCACCGACATCCGCCGGGCGTACTCCCTCGCCAACCTCCCCAACTGGGAAGGCCGGCTCGATTTCCTCATCCGCCTCGCGCCCCACGGCCAGTTCTCCACCTTCCTCCGCGAACAAGCGAAGGTCGGCGACGCCATCACCGTCCGCGGCCCATCCGGCAGCTTCATCCTGGACGAATCCAGTGTCCGCCCCCGCTGCTTCGTCGGCGGCGGCTGCGGCCTCGCGCCCATCCTCTCCATGCTCCGCCACCTGGGCGAGTTCCAGGACTCCCAACCCACCCACCTGATCTTCGGCGCCAACCGCGAATCCGAACTCGTTCCCCAATCGGACGTCGAGGCCGTCACCGCCGCCCTCCCCCAAATCGGCGTAACGTTAGCCGTCTCCGCGCCCGAGGAAAACTGGCAAGGCTTCCAAGGCACCGCCCCAGCCGCGCTCGACGCGTTCTTATCCCAAACCGACGAACCCATCGACATCTACGCCTGCGGCCCGCCCAAAATGCTCGAGGCCATCGAAATCCTTCTGCAACAACGCAACCGCGACGACCGCCTCATCGCCGAACGCCTGTAATCCCGCCGCCCACCCCTGCCGCCCATCGAGTACGGCCGCTCGTTTCGGCAGGGAAGGTGGCAGGAAGACCGCTGTCGTTTCTGGGTCGAATCCCGCCTCCGCCTCGCCGATCCCAACGTCCCAGTACCCCGCGATTGCCACCAACGGGACCTCTGCCAAGTCGATTCCGGGCCCGTTGATTCTCCGATCTATCTCTCCGCTACACCCTTCCAGCCGAATCCATCTGTCTCGACTTAGTCGCCCCCGCCAGCGCCAGCCTTCGTCATCGGCGAAGCAGGATGCAAGTAGCCTGCTTCCGAAACCCGCCAACCGTAGGACCCCCATGTGGTCACAATTTCTTCGTAATGGGCGCCTCCCCTCCGGCCGATCCCCAGCCTCTTCCCCGGCCTGGCGCCGGCAAAATTCGGCCCAGTCAGGTGACATCCCGGTGTGGTCAGTTTCGCCTCTCGCATCGCCCCCGTTCACGCTTGCTCCCGAAAACTCCAGCCTGCGCCGCCTCACCAATCGAAATCGGCTCCTGCTCTCAGTCACTCAATTCGCCGCCCGCCCGCGTCAGCAACGTGCGGAGTCCGGCGCAATGGACTTAATCCGCCTGTCCCTTAGAAACGGGTTCTGCGACTACTGACCCGGACCACTGCCCGCACCAAACGGTGCCGCGATCCAATCGCCTTCGTCGGAGCGATATGTGATAATCATCCTCCGGAGAATAGATGCGTTTAGATATACGACTCTTATTAGGTTGCGTGAAGCTGTATCGGAAGAGCGTGGAGATCCTCAACCCGTTTGACGGCACCGTCTTGCGAAGTCACGTCCGAACCCGGCCACGCAAGTATGAGATCCACGCGGAAGATCGATTTCAAAGTCCCCCGAAATCCGTTCAGAATCTGCTAACACGTTGTCGCCAGACCGGCTATTGGACTGGGAAATTGTGCGAGCGCTGGTACAACACAGACGGCCAGAGTGCAATACGAAAACTTCAAGTACTACCGGCGCTGGCGCGGCGGCATGGAGCCCAGCAGTTGGAAGAAATCTGCGAAACGATGGCGAAGCGGAATCTTTACCAATATGGCTTGATCATCGATTATCTGAAGAAGTGCACCGCCAACAGATCTACTCGGCAGATGGGGCCACGGCAGGGCGAACCCTGCGGGTCGGACCAGCACCCGAAACATAGGGATTCACTTCCGGTGCTGGAACTCGCAGAGCAACTCCCAGACTGGGCACTA
>CANIFK010000335.1 GCA_947466555.1 Acidobacteriota bacterium
CGGATCGTGTCCGAAGCCGGCTGTCCGAAGAAACTGGCCGGCTTGAAACTCATGAACAGCAGGCTGTTTTCTACGGCCTTTTTCATCCGCGCGTCCTTCAGCCAGATGCCGGAATCGCCGGTGGGCACGGCGTAGTCGATCACGCGGCCGCTGGTGTCGATCCGTACATCGATCGTGACGTTATCGAAATTGCCGCCGAACGGGGACAGGCCGTAGACCTCAGCCGATTGATACCACGCCGTCGGCACGTCGGCCGAAGCCGGTGTTTGCAGGGCGAAGGTGGGCATCAACGCACTGAACAGGAAACAGGCCGACGCCAGGCCCCCAGCCATCGGGATCGCCAGCGGACGCCACAGGTTGTCGAGAAGCAGGCCGATTTTTCCCTGCCAGATATCCATCCGCGTCGCCAGATTGACGCGGGCGGAGCGCCGCGCCAGTTCCTTGGACGCCATCACGCGCAGGTTCACTGCCAGGTTCATCGGCACCGTTCGCACCGGCAGGCCGTGCAGGGCGCGCCGCTGGTGTTGCGAACGAAGGGCGAAATCGGAACAACGCGGGCACTGCGCCCGATGAGAGTGCAACTGCTCCCGCAATGCCGCGTCCACGCGCGGACTGTTCAGGTCTTCACACCAAAATTCAAAGGTTTGGCAATCGACGGGCCGCATCATTTCACAGCTCCTGGAACGAGCCCCATCCCGCTGTTTGCGGTTTGAGGGTCCATCTGCCCGGCCAGAACGCGACGAAGCGATTCACGGCCACGCAGGATACGCGATTTGACGGTGCCGAGTGAGATCTGCAAAACGTCGGCGATCTCCTCGTAACTCAGGTCTTCAAGGTCGCGGAGGATGACAGCGGTACGGAAATCACTGTTGATTTCCCGCAGGGAGGATTCGATGAGCTGGTGTCGCTCTTCATTTAGGGCAAGCTCGTAGGGGTCCCGAGCCGGGTCGCATATCGATTCAAGCCAGGGCCGGGAAGTCTCGTCCTCGCTTTCGAGGCCGACCTCCTGACGGCGATGCCGGCTGAACCAGCGGCGGTGATTGTACGCCTCGTTCACCGCAATCCGGTAGATCCACGTCTTCAACGTGCTCTGTCCGCGAAAGTTGTCGATGGAACGAAAAACTTTGAGGAACACTTCCTGGACAACATCGGCTGCATCGGCGGGGTCGTTCACCAGCCGGTAGCAGAGGTTGTAGATCGGCTGCTGGAATCGAGCCAGCAGCGTTTCGTAGGCTTCCTCGTCGCAATTCTTCAGCCGTTCGACCAATACGGCGTCGAGCGAGGCTGTGGCGACCGGGTCTGCCACCGGGTGGTTGTCGTCCAACCGCACTGTAATGAGCGCTTCGGCCATATTGCGCATCCCCGTTTATGATCTCACGCCTGCACAACCGCGTGTCGTTCTGTTCCATTGGACGCCGCGTTCCAGGAAAAGTTCCCGGACCATATAAACTATCGGCTTGTCTTCCGGATTTCTTCGCGCCGCCGATGGGATGGGCTGGGCGATTTTCGTTCTCGGGATCGTTTTTGTGGCGACCACGCTCCTGTTCGCCATCGTCGGGTCCGTCGACGGATCCCCGCCTCCGCGTTTCGACTCGTATCTGTTTTCGATCTTCATCGCCCTCGCCCTGCTCGCCGGGCCGCTCGCCTTTCACCGCCGCCGCTGGTGGGCTTGGGATCTCTCCATCGCCGTCGTCCTGCTGGCCTGGGTGCTCGCGCCGCTCGCCCTCGCCGCCCAGATTGCCCCAGCCGATCCGGCCGCCAGCACCGGCGCGGGCCGCATATTCATACTGCTGATCGAAGTGCTCTTCTTCGGAATTCCTCTCCCCGCCGCCACGTTGGTTCTCCTGCACAACGATGTCCGCCAGGCCTTCCCCCATCCGCTCCCGCTCGCCCCGCGCCTCGCCGCCGCCTACCTCGCCGTCGCCACGCCGCTCCACCTGCTGGAGGCGATCGCCGCCGATCCGCGGCTCTTCTTCGGCGCGGCGCTTCCGCGCTGGGGCACCGTTCTCTGGTCTGCCGCCGCCGCCACCGCCTATTTCTGTGCCGCCGTCGGTCTCTATCGCGGCCGCCGATTCGCCCGCCCGGTCGCACTCGTGATCGCCGCCGCTATTCTGGCGCAAGCTGCCGCCGGGCTGTTCCGCCCCAGCCTGTCCAGCCTGCCGCGGAACTTCCACTACTTTGCGCTTGGCAACGGCGTGAATCTCCTCTTCGGCCTCGCCATCGCAGCCGCCGTGCTGCTCCCACGCCGCTCCCTCCCGGAATTCTCCGGTCCGCCTATCCCTGCAGTTTTGCCGGAAATACGCCGATAATAGGCCAGGATGATCTCTACCGACGCTTCGCGCCCAGACCGTGCCTCGGTCGCGGAAATGGCGAGCACCACCCTGGTCCCGCGCTGGCAACTGGCTCTTGCCGTTTTCCGGTTGCTGCTCGGCGCCTTTTGCTCGGTTCTCGCCTTTGCCGCCTCCGGAGGACTCGCGCAGAAGAGCCTCGGTCTGTGGATTGCCTACACGGTCTACGCTCTGGCTGCCGTCTTCGGCTACAGCCTGGAGCGTCGCGGCTACATGCTGCTCAGTCTGCTGGTTGATACCGTCTTTTTCCTGATCTGCACTTCGCTCCCCTTGGAATACAACGCGGGCATCAGTGCACTCTTTTATCTGTTTATCCTCATGTCGGCGGCGCTGCTCCACACGCCGCGTGAGATCTTCGCTGTTGTTCTGGCCACCACCATTTTCCTGTTCCTCACCCGCACCACGAGTACCCTCGTCCTCTCCCCTGGCGTCCTGCTCTCCGGTACCGCCGTCACCGTAATGGCTCTCCAGCGTCAAGCCCTGCAGGTGCGCCTGCGTGCCGCCGCCCGGCAGGCCATTATGTACCGCACGGAGGCCGAACACGCCCGCGAGGCCGAACGCCAGCGCATCGCCCACGATTTTCACGATGGCCCGTTGCAATGCTTCGTCGGTTTCCAGATGCGTTTGCAGGTGGTCCGCAAGGTGATGGATCGCGATCCGGTGAAAGCCATCGCCGAAGTCGAAGAGCTCCAGCAATTGGCCCGCAATCAAGGCGAAGAAATCCGCCAGTTCGTCCGCAGCATGCGCCCGCCGGAAATCGATGGCGCCGGCCTCGTTCCTTCCATTAAGAAGCTGGTCGAATCCTTCGAACGCGATACCGGCGTTGTCTCCACGTTCGTCGGCAGCACGACCCGAGTCCCGCCGGAAACCCAATCCGCCACCGAGGTCCTGCAGATCGTCCGGGAGGCGCTCCACAACGTGCAGAAGCACGCCCAGGCCAAGCATCTCACCGTCGGCGTCGGCCGCGATGGCGAAATCTTCGAGCTTTCCATCGAAGACGATGGCAACGGCTTTCCCTTCGCCGGTGCCTACTCGCTCGACGAACTCGAACTGCTCAAACGTGGCCCGGTCACCATTCGCTCCCGTGTCCGAAATCTCAACGGCGAACTCCTGCTCGACTCTGACCCCGGCAAGCGCACCGCATTGAAAATTCGAATCCCGCTATGATCCTTGTATGCGATGGTGGGCGGTGTTGGCCGCGTTAACCCTTTCCGGCTGCGCGAAATACGCCGATTTTACTCTCCCCCCGGCCCCCGGCCAAGCCACAAAGATCCGTTGGGTCTGGGAGCCACAACCTAACCCCGTACTCCCCCACGGCGCCCCCGGCGAGTTCGACAGTGTCGACGCCCTCAACCCCTCCATCACCCAAACCCCCAGCGGCTATCTCAACCTCTATTCCGGCTGGGACGGCAAATCCTGGCGCACCGGCGTCGCCACTTCCACCGACGGCCTCACCTGGCAGAAAAAAGGCGCCATTCTCCAACCCGGCCCCGCCGCCTGGGAAGGCAACTACATCGCTGCCAACGGCGCTATTCTCGGCGAAAACTATCTGTATCAAGCCGGCAACCCGCCGCAACTCGGCCTCCTGCGCAATCAAAGAGAAAAGGCCCCCGAACCCATTCTCCCCGCTGGCCCCCGAGGCCAATGGGACGAACGCGGAGTCGGTGATCCCTACGTCATCACCGCCGCCGGAAAGCACTATCTCTATTTCCTCGGCCAGGACCGCGCCCGCCGCCAGCGCCTGGGCGTGGCCGTCTCCACCGATGGCGTCAACTGGGAGAAATCGCTCCAAAACCCCATCCTCGAACTCGGCGCTCCCGGCACATTTGACGAAAACGGCCTCGGCGAACCCGCCGTTTGGCCACAGTTCGGCAAGTGGTGGATGCTCTACACCGGCCGCGACAAAAAGGAGTGGCGCCGCATCGGCATGGCGGTTTCAAACGATGGAATCAAGTGGGAAAAAATCGGGGAAACAGCGTTGATCGGCGTGGGCGAGGGGTGGAACTCGAAGGTGGTGTGTGATCCGGAAGTGGAAGTGGGGAAGGACGGGACGGTGCGGGTTTGGTTTGGAGGCGGCGACCGGCCGGAGCCTGCCGAAAATCTGCACGGGCAGATTGGTGTCGGCTTGCTCCGGCCGGTGCCGGTTACGAATTAGCGCTTCGGCCCGAAGAAAGCCACGACGCCGAGGGAAATCGTGTCCTGGTTCTTCCAGCTGCCCGGCTGATTGCCGCGGCCGTAGAAGGGCTTGTCGGACCAGTCGCGACGGTATTCCAACCGCGCCAGCAGGCCTTCAATCCACTTGTACTCGCCGGTCACCGTGAAGCTGTTCAGCATCTGCGTCTGGCCGGTGATGAAACCCTTCTTGTCGTTGTAGTTTTCATACCGGATGGCCAGGGCGGTTTTGTCAGTCGTCTGGAAGCGGCTGGAGAGCGCAATCGCCACCCAGTTCGCGCTGCCGTTGCCGACCTTCGATTCGTTGCCGTAGTCGAAGTTGACGAAGAAGCTCGCCTTGTCGGTCGGGTTCAGGTTCACCACGGTGTCGAAGAAGTTCCGCTTGCCGGTGTTGGTGTCGTTCTTTTCCGGACCCGTGTAGTAGTTGTTGTACCAGCTGAACTTCTTGTTCGGCGTCCAAGCGGTCGTGAAGCCGAACGTTTTGCCCGAATTATTGTCTTCGACGTTGTTCCAGCCGTTGACGATCTGCAGGCCGACGGCGAACTTATCGTTAATCGGCTTATTGATACGAGCGCCGAAGTGATAGTACGGTCCGTTGGTGTACAGCAAACCGCGGCCGTAGTTCCAAGTCAGGTTATTTTCAGTTAATTCAGCGCCGGCAGAGGTATAAAACTTACCGAAATCGATCTGAAGTCCGCCTGCATTTTTCGGCTTAAAACTAACGTACGCCTGGGGGATGTACTTCACCGTGTTCACGCCGGCCGGGTCGGTCGCGTGGAACAGGTCCCATGCCTTGCCGAAGCCAAGGTCCAATTTGAAGCCCACCGGATCGGCGTCATGCTCGAGGGTGAACTTGGTCATGTTCAGCGAGAACTGATTCGCTTTTACTTCGAAATTCCGCAAGTCGTTCGTGCGGCTCGCCGGGTGATTGGCGTTGAAGCTGTAATACCCATCGATCAACCCACTAAAGGTGATCGGCCCGGCCGACCACACAGGCGCCGCGGGCGCGGGCGCAGGGGCCGGCGCTTGGGTGTTATCCTGCGCGGCTACGGCGCCGGCAAGAGTAAGAGCAGTAATTGCTACGCGAAAAAACGTCGGAGTTTTCATCTAGCAGATCTCCACTTTGGATTCTTTTATTGCACGAATGCTGAGGTTCGACGGGGACCTAGAATGAAGTCTACGGGGCAACCCGCGCCCCGCGCCAATCAATAATTTCAATTACCCCGATAGAGAAGACGGCCAATAGATAAATTGAATCGCCCGGATAGGAAAGATTGACTTCCGCTTTACATCGGCAGCGTGGATGATAACTATCATACGCCCCATTTGCGTACCGCCCTGTCGCGGTCAGCCCAAGAGGAGAGTCATGAAACGAATTCTATCGATGTTGTCCCTGTCGGCTGCCATGGCAGCCCACCTTATGGGGCAAGCCGCTGCTCCCGCCCCGAGCCCCACGGCCGCACTGGAGGCTGGCATTAAAAACGCGCAATTGAGCGCGGACAATGCGTGGATGCTAGTCAGCTGCGCCCTTGTACTCATGATGACCGGCCCCGGCCTCGCCCTTTTCTACGGCGGTCTGGTTCGCCGGAAAAACGTGCTCGGCACCATGATGCAAAGCTTCATTTTGATGGCCATTGGAACTGTCCTCTGGGCCCTAATCGGCTATAGCCTTAGCTTCGGCGAAGGCAGCCCCTTCCTTGGTGACCTCCGCTACC
>CANIFK010000336.1 GCA_947466555.1 Acidobacteriota bacterium
CGGCCGCGCTCCCATCGGAGCGGCGGAAGACCAGGTTATAGAGCCGCCGGTTCTGCATCGCGCCGGCATTTTGTGCGATGACGAACGCGCCGCTCTGCACGGACAAAGCGTGCTCCTCCGTCGGACTTCCCGCAGCCTGCAGGAAGAGCCGGTTTTGCCAAAGCGCGGCGACCACCTCCGCAGGGATGGAAGCGGGGCTGAACTGGACGCCCACGCCGGTGGCGGGACTGGACGGCCTGAGAAGGGACGGGTGCCCAATCAGCGGGGCATCAAAGCGGCAAAGGAACGTTCCTTGCGGTCCGATCCACAGGCAACCGCGCTCGAAGTACGCAGCCTGTCCACCGGCCACGGCGGCAATGTCGTCCACTGGGTAGCCGAAGTCCGCAACACCTCCGGCGGCGAGAAATGCCGCCAGAACATCACCGGCGAGAGCGTGGGCTCCCGTGTCGGGGTGGAAGAAGATCTGCCCTCTCTGGTAGGCCTGTGTAAGGCCTCCCCAGATGGCCGGAATCTCGGCGCCGGTAGCGGCGCCGAGCGGCCCATTGCCGCCGCCGAGTTTCTGATGCTTGTCAGAGATATTGCTCATGGTGATTTCCCCGGGAAACGAGTAGGTATATTTCGGTAAAGTGCGAATCGCCGATAGTGGCGATTCGTGATATCTGGAACGGGTTCATCGGGTAATCGAATCAGATCACCGGCAGCCCACTCTTGTTGTGTTTCCCAGGGTGTTAGCGTTTCAAATAGAGAACCGCTCGCGAAAAAATAACGCGCAACGACCCGGCCCCTAACCCTTCCGCTCGTTCTCCGCCACGCGCGTCATCACCAGCTTCCGCACCAACTGCGCCGGCAACGGCTTATCCACCGCAAACCGGATCGCCCCCTTCGACGTCGGATACTTCGCCAACTCCACCGCAAACTTCACAATCACATCCGGGTTCATCGGATAAAACCCGCAGTGCTTCTCAAACGCCGCATACCCCACCAGCCCGCGCTTGTAAAAGAACGTCGGCATCCCATAGGCAATCCGCTCCGTCGTTCCCTCCGGCACCAACTCCCGGATCATCCGCCGCAACTCCGTCAACGTCCCCTTCGCCGGCTCTGGCAGTACCGCCAGATACTCGTCCACCTTGTCCGATTCATCCACCGGCACCAAGGCTTCCTTCGGCTTCGTTTTCTTCGTCAACGCCATAACAACAGAGTAATCTCTCAACAATCCAGCGGCCAAAAAATATATACTAAACCCCAATCCGAAAAGGAGTACCCATGTTCTGGCTCGCCCCCTTCCTGCTCTTTCAACTGCAACAACCTCTCGATATTCCCGACAAAAACCCGCACACCACCGCGGCCGATATCGAACAAGGCAAGCGCCTCTACATGGGCCGCTGCGCCGGCTGCCACGGCCCTTCCGGTGATGGCGGTAAAGGTGCCAATCTCGCCGTCCCCACCCTCCCCCGCGCCGCCGCCGACCGCTCTCTCTACCGCATCATCCGCTACGGCATCCCGGACACCGAAATGCCCGGTTCTCTAATGGACGCCAAAGAACTCTGGCAAACCGCCGCTTTCGTCCATTCGTTAGGCCAGGTGCCATCCGCGCCAATCACCGGCAATGCGCAAGCCGGCGCCCAGGTCTTCAAATCCAAAGGCGCCTGCCTCAACTGCCACGCTCTCGGCAATGAAGGCGGCCGCATCGGCCCCTCCCTCTCCGGCATCGGCGCCCGCCGCGGCGCCGCCCACCTGAAGGCCAAAATCGTCAACCCCGCCGCCGACGTGCCCGACCAATTCCGCCTCGTCCAACTCACCACCAAAGCGGGCAAAACCATGCGCGGCATTCGCCTCAACGAAGACACCTACTCCATCCAACTTCGCGATTTCTCCGGCAACCCGCAGTCGTTCTGGAAAGCCGACATCACCCAGCTCACAGAGGAAAAGAAAACCAATATGCCCGCCTATCAGGGCAAACTGACCGACACCGAATTGAACGACCTCGTCGCCTTCCTGGCCAACGAAAAAGGTGCCCAATGAGACTCGCCCTGCTGCTCCTCTCCCTCCCCCTCCTCGCCCAGGTCACACACCAGCGCCTACTGAACGCCGAAAAGGAACCCGGCAATTGGCTCACCTACTCCGGCAACTTCTCCGGCCATCGCTTCTCACCACTCAAACAAATCACCGATCAGAACGTCGCCAAGCTAACCCCCGCCTGGGTCTACCAATCAAACTCGCTCCAGAAGTTCGAAACCACGCCCCTCGTCGTCGATGGCGTCATGTACATCTCGGAAGCGCCCTCCCACGTCACCGCCCTCGACACCCGCACCGGCCGCGTCATCTGGCGGTACCGCCGCACGCTGCCCGATGACGTCCGCGTCTGCTGCGGCCAGGTCAACCGTGGCGTCGCCATCCTGGGCGACCTCGTCTACGTCGGCACCGTCGACGCTCACCTCGTCGCCCTCGACTCGAAGACCGGCGCCGTCCGCTGGGACGTCACTGTCGCCGACAACAAAACCGGCCACTCCATCACCGTCGCCCCGCTCGCCGTCAAAGACAAAATCATCATCGGCATCGCCGGCGGCGAATACGGCATCCGCGGCTTCCTCGATGCCTACGACGCCAAAACCGGCAAGCTCGCCTGGCGCTTCTGGACAGTCCCCGCCGCCGGCGAACCCGAAGCCAAAACCTGGGCCGGCGAAAGCTACAAGCGTGGCTCCGCCGCCACCTGGGTCACCGGCGCCTACGACCCCGATACCAACCTCCTCTATTGGGGCACCGGCAACCCCGGCCCCGATTGGAACGGCGAAGTCCGCGCCGGGGACAATCTCTACTCCGACTGCCTCATCGCCCTCGACCTCGACACCGGCAAACTGAAATGGCACTTCCAATTCACGCCCCACGACGTCCACGACTGGGACGCCACCGAGGTCCCCGTCCTGATCAACGCCGAGTTCCGCGGCCAGCCGCGCAAGCTTCTCCTCTTCCCCAACCGCAATGCGTTCTACTATGTGCTCGACCGCGTCACCGGCCAGTTCCTCCTCGGCAAGCCCTACGCCAAGCAAACCTGGGCCAAGGGCCTGGACGATAGCGGCCGCCCCATTCGCCTCCCGGGCACGTTTCCAACGGTGGAAGGAACCCGCGTCTGGCCCAGCGTCGCCGGCGCCAACAATTGGTACAGCCCCAGCTACAGCCCGGACACAAAGCACCTCTACGTCGCCACCCGCGAATCCGGTGCCGTCTACTACTTCGGCAACGCCGAATACAAAGCCGGCGAACAGTTCAACGGCGGCGGCTTCCGCAGCATTCCCGGAGAGGAGGAGTGGGGCGCCATCCGCGCCTTCAAACCGACGACCGGCGAAGTCGCCTGGGAATACAAACTCTTCACCCCGCCCTACTCCGGCGTGCTGTCAACGGCCGGCAACCTCGTCTTCGGCGCCACAGCCGAAGGCCAGATGATCGCGCTAAACGCCACGACCGGCAAACTCTTGTGGCGCTTCCAAGGCGGCGGCACGGTCCGCTCCAACCCGATGAGCTACCAGAGCGACGGCAAGCAGTATGTAGCCATGACCCTCGGCAACTCTCTCTACGTCTTCCACCTCCAGCCCTAGGGTTGCCGACTCCACCGAGTTGATATACTCCCCCGATGCGCCTCTTCCTCGTGCTCGTTCTCACCGCCCTAGCCTGCCTCGCGCAGGATAAGGCCGCCATCCTCGCCCTCGACAAACAATGGAGCGACTCGATCGTCAAAGGCGACACCGCCACCCTCGAAAAGCTCCTCTCCGACGACCTCGTCTACGCCCACTCCACCGGCATCGTCGACACCAAAACATCCTACATCGCCAAAATCAAAGAGCGCCGCCAGGTCTACAAATCCTTCGAACAGCACAAGCCCACCGTCAACATCTACAAGGATTCCGCCGTCACATTCTCCTACGTCCGCGTCACCGGCACCAACCAGGCCGGCCTCTTCGACGACAAAGTCATGCTCATCCACTTCTGGGTGAAGCAAAATAATACTTGGCGCCTCGCCGCGCACCAAACGACCAAAATCGACAAGCTCCCCTAACCCATGCCCATCATCGACACCCACCACCACTTCTGGAAGTACACCGACAAGGAATACGGCTGGATCAGCGACAAGATGAAGGTCATCCGCCGGGACTTCCTCCCCGCCGACCTCCACAAGGAACTCAAATCCGCCGGCGTCGATGGCGCCGTCTCTGTCCAGGCCCGTCAAACCGTCCAGGAGTCCGACGACCTCCTCGCCTACGCCGAAAAGAACGACTTCCTTAAAGGCGTCGTCGGCTGGGTCGACCTCCGCGACAAGAACTGCGACAAGGACCTTGAACGCCTCGCCAAGCACAAGAAGTTCAAAGGTGTCCGCCACGTCATCCAGGACGAGCCTGACGACAACTTCATCCTCGGCACGGCCTTCAACGAAGGCATCAAAAAGCTCGCGAAATACGATCTCCGCTACGACATCCTGATCTTCGAAAAGCACCTGAAGCCGTCGATCAAGTTCGTCGACCAGCACCCCAAACAGATCTTCATCCTCGACCACATCGCCAAGCCCCGCATCAAGGACCGCATCCTGAGCCCCTGGCGCGAGAACATGATCGAACTCGCCAAGCGCCCCAACGTCTACTGCAAAATCAGCGGCATGCTAACCGAAGCCGATTGGGACAAGTGGACCGCGGCCGACCTGGCTCCGTACTTCGATTCCACCCTCCAAGCCTTCGGCCCCAAGCGCCTAATGATCGGCTCCGACTGGCCCGTCATGCTCGTCGCCGGCAAGTACAAGCAGTGGATCGACATGGTCAAACAAGTCGTCAGCCGCTACAGCTCCGCCGAGCAGGACCGCATCTTCTACAAAAACGCCGTCGAAGCCTACAAGCTGTAACGCGAACATGGCCGGATCAACGACCATCAAACGCATGCTTCCCATTGCGGTCATCGGCACTTTGCTCTTGGCCGCAGTCGGGGTGCTGAATCACTTTCACCTGATCCCCGGCGAACAGTTGGTCGTAATCATCGGCCCCGGCCTGTTGCTCGGCGCGCTCGTCGCTCCCGATGGCATCCATTCGGATACGCCATACCTCTTCTTCGGTCTCACTGCTGTCGGCACCATCGCCTGGTGGTACTTCATCGGAAAGTTCGTACTCACCCGATTACAAAACTACCGCGAAAAACGCTCACGCCCCCGCTAACGACCTCTTCCCCATCGCCAAATAAGCCGCACAACACGAAACCCAAACCAACTGCGCCAGCAGCAAATGCCCAATCTGCACCACCCCCGGCGCAGCCAGCACAATATTGAGTACCCCCAACAAAACCTGCATCCCCACCAGCATCAACGGCCATCGCAACAACCCCACCATCCCCGCATCCCCCGCATACCCCCTCCGCACCGCCCCCACAACTCCGCTCAAAAACGCCGCGCAAAACACCGCCACAAAAGGATGAATCACCCGCAAACGCACCAGAAAATGCTGCCCCGCCGTCAAATCCTCCCGCACCTTCGCCCATAACGACCCATCGAGCGTCGGCTGCAGCGGGAACAGCGTGTCCCCCAACGCCGTCACCGCCCCCGTCATATTCGTAAACACCAGAACCAGCATCGCCGCCAGCAACAACCCCCGCCCCGCCGCCCGCGTCGCCACCACCACGGGTGACGCCCACCACGCCATCGCCGTCGACGCCGCCATCAGCAACAACGTGTTCGCCAAGTGCAGCCCAATCACCACCGCCCGGCTCACCGACGCGTCGTTCACCACCAACTCTTTCTTCACCAACACCGCGCCCACAAAACCCTCGACGAGAATAAAGAACATCATCGCCAACGCCGCCCGCAGCACCCGCCGGTCCCCCAACTTCCACGCCCACACAATGAACCCAATCCCAAACACCCCGCACAGCCCGCTCGTCACCCGGTGCGTGAATTCAATAATGGTCTTCGCCGCCGGAGCCACCGGCACCACGTCGCCATTACACAACGGCCAATGGTTCCCACACCCCGCCCCCGCCCCCGCAATGCGCACCCACGCGCCGAACAAAATCACCGCAATCAAATACCCAACAAACCACCACGCCCAACGCGAAAAAGTGTGCCGCTGCATGCTGTTACCAGCGTACAGCGGCACCAGAGAATCACCAACTACTCAAACTTCAGGAAGAACTCCACCCCGCGGCTCAGCGTCACATTCGCGCCCAGCCCCAGGATCGGCATCGACCCGGTCTTAAACA
>CANIFK010000337.1 GCA_947466555.1 Acidobacteriota bacterium
ACTTTTACCTTTGTGGCGATGGCGCCGGCGCGTTCGGCACTCACGTAGAGCATGCTGGGGCGGTTGACTTCCCCGCCCTGGGAGATGGCGATGGTTTCGTTGGAAGCGACAATGCCGCGGGCGACGAGCCAGGCGATGGCGGAGCCGGCGGCGGAACCGGTGGCGGGATCCTCGACGCGCGGGGTGAGTTTGCGGGCTTCGAATCGGGCGCCGGTGGGAGCGTCGGGCGTGAGGAAGTAGAACGACCGCTGTTTGTCGCCGTCGGCGAAGTAGTTGGTGACGGCTTTCCAATCGACCTGAATGGAGCGGAGAGCGGCACGGTCCTTCACTACGACGATCAGGTTGGGGCGGCCGGTGGAGACGTTCTGGATGGGATGGCGCGAGTCGATATCAGACTCGCGGAGGCCGGTGAGTTTGGCGATCACGGCGGGAGAATGCTCTTCGGCGAACTTCGGTTCGGGTTGGAGCATTTCGCCGTAGAGGCGATCCCCTTCGGGCCGGATGTCGACGGGGACGGGGCCGACGTTCATTTCGAGCAGCACCCGTTTGGCGCCGGGGCGCCAGAGGCTCATGGCGGTGCCGAGAGCGGGATGGCCGGCGAAGTCATATTCAGCCGTCGGAGTGAAGATGCGGGTGCGGATGCCCTTCTTCTTTTCTTCGGCGGCGGGGCGGCGGAAGACGAAGGTGGTCTCGGACAGATTCGTTTCGCGGGCGATCTCCATCATGCGTTCGCTGGTCAACCCGTCGGCGTTGGTAAAGACGGCGAGAGGGTTGCCGGTGAAGCGGCGATCGGTGAAGACGTCCCAGTACTCAAACGCAAAACCGGCGGCGCCGCGGGCCAGAGAGGCCGCCGCGGCGCCGCCGATGGCGAGTCTGCGGGTGGGGTTCCGCATGCGCGCTGTTAGCGAAGCTGGATGAAGAAGCCGAACTCCACCTTGCCGAAGGTTTCCTTGAACTGGCCGGTGGGTTTGTAGGCTTTGGCTTCGGCGCGGATGCCGAAGCGCTGGTTGATGTAGTAGCGAAGACCGCCACCGAAGTTGACGGCGGCGTTGGTGGTGGCGTCGGCATTCAGGGCGACGGGGATGCCTTCGACGTTTACGTTGAACTGGCGCGAGGGAGCGTGGATCATGCCGACGCCGAAGACGCCGTAGGGCACGATGGGAAATTCACGGATGGGCATACGGATGTGGACGCCGCCGTGGAAATCGGTGAGGGGGATGTTGTAGCTGATGTCGACTGGCTTCGAGAGGCCGGGAATGGTACGGCTCTGCTTGCGCCCGATGCCGGGGAAGTAGCTGAACTCGGCGTACGGGAGGATGTACTTGTTGGCGGCGTAGGTGACGTTGGCGCCGCCCATCCAGCGGAAATCATCGATGCCGTAGCTGGCGCCGACGAAACCACCCACTTCATAGCTGCCGGAGCGAACTACCGAGGCCGTCTGTGCGGAGAGGCCGAGGGCGCCGACCGTGGCGAGAAGAAGTGCGCGAAGCGTAAATTTCATTGCGTTCATCCTTAATTGTGAATGGGAAGCCGTACTAGCCATACTACGGGACCGAGGCAAACCGTGACAAGCGATGCCTCTTATCTGGTAACGCGGAAACAGGCGAGAACCCGTGTCAAAATTGGCGCGCGAATACGCATTGACTGGTAGCGGTATCATAAACTGTTTCAACGTGTTGATTCCCCGCACATTTTCCATGTTGGCGGAGGGGGCGCTATTTGGCCGTCTTTCTAGCTCTTGGGAGAGTTGCGTCCAGCCTAGCGGGGCGCGGCGATGATTGAACGGATCGGGCGGTACGAGATCCAGGCCGAGATTGGCCGGGGCGGTTTTGGGCGCGTCTATAAAGCGTTCGACCCGATGGTGGGCCGCGTTGTCGCGGTAAAGGTACTACTCCCGGATACGACGGATCCGGAGTTTTTGACGCGCTTCAAGATGGAAGCGACGACGGCGGGCAACCTGCATCATCCGAACCTGGTGACGATTCACGAGTTCGGGGAGGACAACGGGTCGCAGTTCCTGGTTATGGAGTATCTGGAAGGGGAGGATCTGCAAAAGATCATCCGCGACCGGAAGCCGCTGACGATTCTGGAAAAAGTGGAGATCATGCAGCAGGCCGCGGCGGGCCTGTACTGCGCGCATGAGAACAACGTGATCCACCGGGACATCAAGCCCAGCAACATCATGGTGCTGCGGGACAACCTGGTGAAGCTGATGGACTTTGGCATCGCGCGGCTGACTCGGAACGACACGACGCGGATGACCAAGGCGGGGTTCCTGGTCGGCACACTGAACTACATGAGCCCGGAGCAGTTCCGGGATCAGGAAGTGGACGCGCTGTGCGACATCTGGGCATTTGGCGTCATCTACTACGAGTTCATCACGGGGCGATTTCCGTTTGAAGGAACGTCGACGCCGGCGATCCTGTACAGCATCACTTCGGTGGAGCCGCCGGCGCCATCGACGTTGGTTCCGGACTGCCCGGAAGCGCTGAGCCAGATGATCATGAAGACGCTGGCCAAGGACCGGGACCTGCGTTATCAGAGCCTGCAGGAGTTCCAGCTGGACGTGGGGCCGTTGCTGTTGGACATGCGGCGAAACCGGGCCAACGAATTGCTGCCGGAGGCGCGGGCGCTGTTTGCGCAGGAGCGCGGGGAAGAGGCGCAGAAGGTGGTGCGGCGGATCCTGGACCTGGACCCGATGCACGTGGAAGGACGGCAGCTGCGCGAGCGCATCCAGAAGATGGCGCAGCAGCAGGCGATTGGCCCGAAGGTAGAAGCCCTGAAGAAGACAGGACTGGAGCAGGTTTCGCAGAGCCGTTTCGCGGAGGCGATTCAGAGCTTTGAGAACGCGTTGCGGCTGGATTCGGCGAATACGGAAATCCGTTCGTTGCTGGAGACCGCGCGTGGTTCCGTTGGGCAGTATAAACGGGCGCAGGAGTTGGCCGAGGCGGCGGCGCTGCTGGCTGACCGGAAGGATTTTGAGGCGGCGCACGAGATTGTACGCCAGGCGTTTGAAGTAGACCCGACGAACCAGCGGGCGCGGGAAGTGATGGCGCGCGTGCAGCACGCCTT
This sequence comes from Acidobacteriota bacterium, assembly GCA_947466555.1. GTDB lineage: Bacteria > Acidobacteriota > Terriglobia > Bryobacterales > Bryobacteraceae. The sequence goes on from CANIFK010000337.1 coordinate 3,073, forward strand.
CGATTCGCAGGAGCGGCGGCGCGAGGTGGAGCAGATTGTGCGCAAGGCGAAGGGCTTTGTGCAGCATGGCTCATTTGACGAAGCGGTGGCGCTGTTGACCGAAGCGGGCAAGCGCCTGCACGAGCCGCCGGAGATTACCGAAGCGATCGCCGAAGCCGAGAAGGCGCGGAAGGCGCGCGCGGAACGGGAGCGGCGGGAGCGGGCTGTTCGCGAGGCGGCGGAGTTGTTGCGGCAGGAACGCGTGGAAGAGGCCGAGAACCTGTTGCGACCGCTGGCGGAGGAGGCACCCGACGACACGGCGGTGGCGCAGGCGCTGGCGCGCAGCGCGGGTATCCGGTTGGTCATCGAACGGCGCGAGGCGGTGCGGCGGGTGACCGAGCGGACGCGAACGTTGCAGCAGGACGGGGAGTTGGACCGCGCGGTGGCGCTGGTGCAGCGAGCGTTGCAGGAGTTCAGCGGCGACGCGGAGTTGACGAAGCTGTTGCGCGAAAGCGAGCAACTGGTGCGGCAGCGCGAGGAGCGCCGCGGCATTGAAGAGACGCTGCGGCAGGCGCGCGATTTACGCACGGCTGGGGACATGGCGGGGGCGAGCCGGGTACTGGCGGAGGCGGCGAAGAAGTTCGGCGACGTGCCGGCGATCGCGGCGCTGGCGAAAGAGATCGGCAGCGATCTGCAGGCCAAGGAGAACCGCGAGGCGGCGCACACGATTGCGACGGCAGTGCGTGGGCTAACGGCGCGCGGCGAGTGGGCGGCGGCGAGCGCGAAGCTGAAAGAGGCGCTGCAGCGGTTCCCGGCGGAGCCTGAATTGATGGCGCTTTCCGAGAGCGTCGAGCGGGGCCTGGCGGAAGACGTGACGCGGAAGGAGCGCGACGCGGCGATTGCGGCGGCGCGGCAGACGCGGCAACGGGGCGAGTTGGTGAAAGCGGCGCAGGAGGTGACGGCGCTGCGGGCGAAGTATGGGGATTGGCCGGCGCTGGAGGAGCTCGACCGCGAAATCTCGAGTGAACAGCGCGTCCGCGAGAAGCGGGACGCGGTGGACAAGGCGGCGGCGGAGGCACGCGAGCGGATTGCGGCGTCGAAGTGGGACGCGGCGCGGGACGTGTTGCAGGCGGCGTTGGCGAAGTATCCGTCGGAGCCGGAGTTAACGGCGCTGCTGGATAGCATTGAGCGGGGCTTGAACGAGCAGCAGTCGCGAAAGAAAAAGGAAGAGATTCAGAAGTCGGCGCGGACGCTGGAGAGCCAGGGCAAAGACGCCGAGGCGCTGGCGGCGTTGGACGAAGGGTTGCGGCTGTTTGGCGGCGATCCGGAGTTGGGCGCGGCGCGCGAAGCGTTGGCGGCGCGGGCGGCGGAGCGGCAGCGGGCAGGCGATATTTCGGCGCGGATGGCGCGCATTTCGCAGGCGATTGACGGCGGGCAGTTTGATGCGGCGCGGCGGGAGATTGAAGACGCCACGCGCCAGTTTGGTGAGCAGGCGAATCTGCGGCGGTTGGCGGAAGACCTGGAAGTGAAGCGGCGGATGGCCGAGTTGGACGCGGCGGCGCGGGGGATTGAGCAGCTGCTGGCGAAGGGCGCCGTGGCCGAGGCGAAGCAGAAGCTGGCAGAGGCGATGGGGGCGTTCCCGCGGGATGCGCGGCTGGTGCGATTGCAGCAGACGGTGGAAGCGGAGACGGTTTTCGTGGAGGCGTTGCAGCGGGCCGAGCAGCAGTTGAACGCGCGGCGGCTGGACCTGGCGGAGACGGCGTTGCGGGCGGCGGCGGGGATGAAGCCGGGCGATGAGAAGGTCGCCAAACTGACGCAGCGGATTGCGAAAGAGCGGGAGAAACTGGCGGGCGAGCGGGCGAAGACGTTGAAAAAAGCCCAGGAATTAGTGGGCAAATCGGCGTTTGACGAGGCCGGGGCGTTGTTGCGCGGCTTGCTGGACGCGAACCCGGATGACCGGGAAGCGGTGCAGGCGCTGGACGAATTGAACGCGGCGCGCGGCGCGCATATCAAGCGCCAGACGTATGCGACGCGCCTGAACGATTTAGAGGCCAAGCGCAAGGCGGATAGGCCGCAGCAGGTGAAGGAAGGCGCGGCGGTGCTGCTGGCCGAATTCCCTGGGGACGCGCAGGCGCGGGGTTTGTTGGATTGGGCGGAACGGCGATTGGAGGCGATTGGCGCGACGTCGATCCAGACGCCGGTGCCACCGCAGCCTGGGATGTCGACGGGCGTGAAGGCGGGGTTGGCGCTGGGACTGCTGATTGCGATTGGCGGCGGGTCGATGCTGTTTCTGAACAAGAAGGACGGCGGGGCGTGGTCGGCATCAACAGAGAAGATGACGTTCAGCTGGAAGATCGGCGAAGGGCTGCCGGAGCCGAAGCAGATTGCGTTGTCGAGCACCGGCGGGGCGGTGCAGTTGAGCGCCGGCAGTAGCGCGCCGTGGCTGACCGTGGACCCGGGGCAGACGGCGACACCTGGACAATTCGCGGTGGCCATTTCTCCGACGTCGTTGAAGGCGGGCGAGTATAAAGGCACGGTGACTTTGGACGCCACTGGGGCCGAACCGAAGCGACGGACCGTGGACGTGACGTTGAAGATCTTGCCGCGGGCCGGGCAGACGGCGTCGCCGCAGGGAAATAGTTTGAACGCCGATGTGGACCTGCTGACGTTTGAGGTCCGGGCCGGGGCGACGCAATCGGACAGCAAGTTAATCCGGGTGCGCGGTACGGGTGTGAGCAAGGTGAGCGTGGCCACGCGCGGCAAGGGCAGCTGGCTGCGGGTTTCGCCCACGGAGAGCGGCGTGCCGGCGACGATCAGCGTGTCGGTATCGGCGGCCGGATTGGCGCCGGGACCGTATCAGGGCGAGGTGATTATTGCGGCAGAGGGCATGGCCGATGTGGTGCACCGGGTGCCGGTGTCACTGCGCGTGCGGGAGGGGGATAAGCCGGCGGTGACACCGAACAACCCACCGGTGAAGGAACCGGTCAAGGAGCCCGTGAAAGAGCCGGTCAAGGAACCAGTGAAGGAGCCGGTGAAAGAGCCTGTTGCGCCGCCGACACCGGGCGGCACGTATGCTGGGCTGCGCCGCGGCAACATTACGTGGGTGGGCGAACTGGCGCCGGGGCAGAAGATCACGATCACCAAAGACGGCGTGGCGAGCGGCGGCGGCAA
>CANIFK010000338.1 GCA_947466555.1 Acidobacteriota bacterium
GACGCTCTCTCCACCGCCTTCCACTTCCAAACCGAAGCCGGCCCCATGGTCACGGCCCAACGCGCCGTCGCCGCTCGCCTGGCCACCACGCTCTCCCCGGAAACCGCCGTCCCCATGCAGTGGCCGAAGACCACCTACGCCGTCGCAGCCCTCTCCCTCGCGGCCTTCACGCTGGTCGGCATCCGCTACGGCATCCTCAACACGCTCGACCTCTCCGCCCCCGTCTCCGAAGCCGTCATCGACGTCTTCCGCTTCTCCTCCATCACCGGCAAGAAGCAGATGGCCAAGTCCGATCAGACTAAGCTCAACGAAGAGCTCCAGAAGCTCGGCCTCTCCCCCGACGAAAGCGCCAAGGACGAACTGACCAAAATTGAAATGGCGAAGGAAGGCGAAATCTCCACCGCCGATATCCCCGACGTCAACGACCTATCCGACACCGTCCGCGGCGAAAAAGGCAAAGCCGCCACCGAAGGCAAAGGCACCAATCCCGGTGAAGGCGAAGGCGGCGAAGGCACCCAGGATTCGAAGAACCAGGACCCCAACGACCCCGGCAAACAAGGCAAGTCCGAAGAAGGCAAACAACAGGACGCCAAGAACGCCAAGCAGGGCACCAAGAGCGGCGACAACAATCTGCAGGCAGCCAAGAACAGCATGATGGACAAAATGAAGGACGCCTTCGCCAACATGATGAACAAGCTGAAGCAGCCCAACCCGCAGGAAGGCCAGCAGCAGGCGGCCAACCAAAAGGGCGGCGACAAAGGCGGCCAGCAGAAGGGCGGCCAACAACCCGGCAAGCAGCCCGGCAAAGGCAATGAGTCGCAGAAGGGTGCCGAACAGCCCGGCGACGAAGGCGCCGAGGCGAATGAAAAGCAGGCGCAGGCCCAAGGCCAGGGCGGCGACAAATCCGCCAGCATGCAGGCCCCGCCCGACGCAAAAAGCGGCGTCGGCAAGGCCGATGGCGACAAGTCCATCAAGGACGCCGAACAACTCCAGGCCATGGGCAAGATCAGCGAGATCATCGGCAAACGCGCCAAGGACATCGCCGGCGAGGTGATGGTGGAAGTCAACGGCGGCAAGCAGCAACTCCGCACGCAGTATTCCAACTCCACCGCCAAACACGCAGAAAGCGGCGGCGAAATCCACCGCGACGAAGTCCCCCTCCAGCATCAGCAGTACGTGCAGCAGTACTTCGAACAGGTCCGCAAACAATCCACTCCACCCGCTAAAAAATAATGACCCGCGCCCTTCTCCTCCTCTGTGCAGCCGCCTGCGCGGCCCAAGACTGGAAAGCTATCGAGGAGGAGACGATGCGTCACTACCAGACGCTCCTCCGCTTCAATACCAGCGATCCCGGCGGCACCGAACTCCCCGCCGCCATGTACCTGAAGCAGGTGCTCGAAGCCGAAGGCGTCGACGTCAAAATCTTCGCCGTCAACAAGGATCGCCCCAACGTAGTCGCCCGCCTCAAGGGCACCGGCAAGAAGCGCCCGCTGCTCATCATGGGCCATACCGACACCGTCAACGTCGACCCCAAGAAATGGACCCACCCGCCCTACGGCGCCGTCCGCGAAGGCGGTTACGTCTACGGCCGCGGCACCCTCGACGACAAGGACAACCTAACCGCCGCCCTCATGAGCGTCCTCCTCCTCAAACGCGCCGGCACCCCGCTCGACCGCGACGTCATCTTCCTCGCCGAATCCGGCGAAGAGGGCCACACCCGCGTCGGCATCCAGTACATGGTCGGCGCGCACTTCAACGAAATCGACGCCGAATACTGCATCGCCGAAGGCTGGGGCGGCCTCCGCCAAAAGGGCCAGTTGAAATACGTCGGCGTCTCAACAACCGAAAAGACCCCCTACCGCGCCACCCTCATCTCCCGCGGCCCCGCCGGCCACGGCTCCAAACCGCTCCTCACCAACTCCCTCGTCCACCTCTCCACCGCCATCACCAAGGTGGCCAACTACCGCCCGCCGCTGCGCCTCAACGACACCACCCGCGCCTACTTCGAACGCCTCGCCACGATCTCATCGCCCGAAGAAGCCACCCGCTACAACGGCATCGTCGACCCCGCCCGCACCGAGTCCATCCAGGACTATCTGCAGGCCAATGAGCCCGGCAACTACTCCATGCTCCGCACCAGCGTGTCCCCCACTATCGTCCACGGCGGCATCCGCAACAACACCATTCCCTCTGAGTCCGAAGCCACGCTCGACATCCGTCTCGCCCCCGGTGACGACGGCCCCAAATTCCTCCAAACCCTCCGCGATCTCATCAACGATCCGCAGGTCGAAGTCGTCCGCGCCGTCGCCGACATCCGCCCCGCCGGCGCCCCCTCCCCGCTCAACAACGACGCCTTCAAAGTGATCGAAGAGGCCGGCAAAACCGTCTACCCCGGCGTGCCCACCATCCCCACCATGATGACCGGCGCCACCGACATGGCCAACCTCCGCGCCAAGGGCGTGCAGTGCTACGGCATCGGCCCCGCCGTCGATGATGAAGACACCGCCAAAGGCTTCGGCCCGCACTCCGACCAGGAACGGATCCTCGAAGTGGAACTCCACAAGTTCGTGAAGTACCACTTCGAAATCGTCAAAAACCTGGCGAAGTAATTACTTCTTATCGCCCAGCTGCGCCGTCGTCCGCGCCAGGTAGTTTTCCACCTGCGCTTCGTTGCGGATGGCTTCCAAATACGCGCCGCGCAGCAATTGGTCTTTCCGGTTCAACAGCGTTTCGCGAATCGTCTGCTGCACGCGCGGATCGCTCAGCTCGCGCTGCCCGGCCGACTCGCGGCTCAACAGCTTCAGAATCCGGTAGCCCTCGCCCGTCTTCAACACGTTCGAAACCTGCCCCGGCTTCATCTCGTTGATCATCTTCCGCAGATCCGCGCTCGCCTTCGCCAGCGCCGATTCGGCCACAAAACCCATATCCCCGCCGTTCGACGACGAACCCGGGTCTTCCGAATAGTTCTGCGCCAGCATCGAGAAGTCTTCGCCGTTCCGCAGCCGCTGTTCGATGTTCTGAATCTTCCGCCGCGCCTGGTCGTCGTTCTGCGCCTTGTCGTTCTTGAGATTCCGGAATTCGGCTTCCGCGTTCGGCGTCACCAGAATCTGCGCCAGGTGCACGGTGGGCTCGGCCAGGTTGAAGCTCGGCCGGTTGGCGCCGTAGAAATCGGCAATGTCTTTTTCGGTGATGTTGATCTTCGAGGTGATCTCTTTGTTGATCACTTTTTCAATGGAGAGTTTCTTGCGGATATCGGACTTCAGATCCTCCGCCGTCATCTTCTTCGCCGTCAGCTGCTTCTGAAACTCTTCCTGCGTGTACGGAGATTTCAACTTGTTAAATTCGGCCTCAACGTCGGCTTCCGGCGCCAGCAGGCTCTGCTTCTCCGCCCGCTGCATCATGATCTCCTGGTCGATCATCGCCCGCAGCGTTTCCAGCTTGTTGATCTGCACCCCGTCGTCAGCCGCCGCCGGCGAACCCGATTGCGGAAACTGAATCGAATACTGCTTATCCAAATCCGCATAACTAATCGACCTCCCGTTCACCGCCGCCGCCACATTGGCCGGAGGAGTCTTCTTGCAGCCGGCAAGAATCGAAACGATCGCAAGGGTGACGAGGGTTGTGTTTCGGGATAGAGACATTGGGGTTTGCAATGGCCTATTGTAGCGCGGTGCGAAAAACTCTACATCCCCGCACCGTACGCTATAGTGGGTCTAGACCCCGGAATGAGTACCAAAAAGAAAAACACGGCCAAAGACGTCAAGGTCATTGCCGACGAGATTCTCGAAAGCGCCCACCTCGCCGCTGGGGTTGCTCCTGCCAAGCGCAAGGAAAAATGCGAAGTCTGCAACGCCGAAGTCGCGCCCAATTCCACTGAGCCCCTCTGCTGGGTCTGCCGCCGCCTGAAGATCAGCGCCTGGCGCGATTCCGACCTGCAGGCCGCCGCTCCGGAATAAGCCCGTGCGCGCCGTCGCCATCCTGGCCCTGACGCTCCTCGCCGCCTGCGATTCCTACAAGCTGTCCAAAGCCGTGCCGCCCGTCAAAGGCAAGCTGCGCCAGCAATACGTCATGCGCGTCATCGAAGTCGCCCCCGGCACCGGCAAGCTCTACGAACCCGGCAAGCTGATCCAGGTCCACTACACCGGCTACCTCCGCGACGGCACGAAGTTCGACTCCTCCCGCGACCGCAACAAGCCCTTCGAATTCGAACAGGGCAAACGCAAAGTCATCCCCGGCTTCGACAACTGTTGCGAAGGCCTCCGCGTCGGCGGTAAGCGCCGCCTGCTCATCCCCTATCAAATCGCCTACGGGGAAAAAGGGCGCCTGCCCAAAATCCCCGCCAAGGCCGAACTAATCTTCGACATCGAACTGCTAGACGTTCTCGAGCCCCCGCCCGCAAAGTGATTCGTACACCCACCCGGCCACGGCGACATCTTCCAACCCCAACCCCACGCTCTTAAAAACGGTAATCTCCTCCGCGTTCTGCCGCACCCGCCCGTCCCGCAACTCTTCCACCCGTCCCCACCCCGCCTCGTCCAATCCCAACAGCAAATCCCCCGCCTCCATCCGCGCCTGCTCAATCGAATCCGCCACAATCGCCGACGCCCTTGCCAACAGCGCCCCCGGCAACTCCCGCCGTCCCGCCGCGTTCGACCCAGCCGCATTCACATGCGTCCCCGGCCGCACCGAAGCCGCATCAAACAGCGGGTCTTTCGCAAATGTAGCCGTTACAACAACGTCAGCCTCCCTAACCGCCGCGTCCGCCGTCTCAGCCACCTCCGCCCCCATCTCGGCAGCAAACGCCTCCGCATTCTCCCGCTTCCGGCTCCACACCAAAACCCGCGAAACTTCCCGCACCGCCCGCACCGCGTCCAGCTGCCCCTTCGCCTGAAACCCACTGCCCAACACCGCCACCGTCACCGGCCCCGCCACCGCCAACCGCCGTGTCGCCAAGCCGGAAGCCGCCCCCGTCCGGATCTGCCCCAGCCAGTTGGCTTCCAACAGCGCCAGCGGCCGCGCCGTCGCCGCGTCATAGAGCAGAAAATGAAACCACGCCCCGTGTTTGGCATGCGTTGCATACACCTTCGTGCCAAAGTACTTCTCGTTGTAACCGGCCAGCGCATGTAGCACCGCCCCGCTCGGCATCGCCATCCGCCTGCGCGGCTGATTGAAAGCCCGCCCAGCGCGCCAATCGTCGAACGCCGCCTCCAACAGGTCCACGGCCTTCCCCATAGGCAAATGCGCCCGAACCGCCGCCTCGTCGATATGTATCATTTCTTTCCTCTTTGCAACGTCCAGGTCCCGCCCTGCCGCCGGTAAATCGATTCTCCCTGCAACGCCATCCGCCCTTGCAACGCCCCATCCCGCACCCACGCCTCATGCGTCTCCGCCGTCAAAAACAACGTCCGCACCGTAAACCGCGCCCGCCCCTCGGCCACCGTGCACGCCTCCAACGGCAACACCGTTGAAGTCGGCGGCGCCGCCGCAAACACCGTCCATGTCCCCGAACACCCAGCACCGTCCACATTCAATTGCAACGTTACATTCGCCTGCCGCCCATACAGCCAAACCGTCCCCTCCCACCGCCCGGCCACATCCCCGCCCGCCCCGGCGGCAAGATCCTCGCCAGCAAACACCGGCCGCGCCAACTGCCCATTCTCGCCCAATCGCGCAACCGCCCCCGCCGCCGCCCGCCGCAACACCACCGCCTCCGAAGCAGACAACGAAACCAGCGCCCCCCGCTCCTCCCGCAGCCGCGCCGCCTCATTGTCCATCAACACACCCTCCACCCGGTCCGCGCACTCCCCCCGCACCAATACCATCACCGCCACGCAAGCCGCCAAATACGAACCCGCCGCCGAAGGATGCGTCCCATCCGCCGCAAACAACTCCACCCCGCCCGCCAACGAAAACGCCGCCCCCACCGGCAACAACTCCGCCCCCAACTCCCGCGCAATAAACGCCTGCGCCCAATCCAAATGCCCCTGCAACTCCCCGCGCCCCTTCCGCGCCCAGGCATTATAAAAAACGGTCCGCGCCCCCGCGCGCCGAATCTCCTCATCCCAAATCCGCGCCCACGTAAAGAACCCCGCCGGATCGTTCACCACCATATCGCCATTAAACTGCGACACCCCCAGCGTGCTCTGCTCCTGCAACACCACCACGTCCCACCGCGACGCCCGCAGC
>CANIFK010000339.1 GCA_947466555.1 Acidobacteriota bacterium
TCGAACACGTCGTCGTCGCCGAATTCAAAGGCGTTCCCGTCTTCGTCAAGGACGTCGCCAAGGTCCAACTCGGTGACGCTCCCCCCACCGGCATCTTCGGCGCGGGCCCCACCAGCGGCGGCGTCGAAGGCATCGTCCTCATGCGCCGCGGCGAGAACCCCTCGGAAGTCTTGAAATCCATCAAAGCCGCCGTCGAGGATCTCAACACCAACCGCCTTCCCAAGGGCGTCGCCATCACGCCCATCTACGATCGAACCGACCTTGTCAACAACACCCTCGGCACCGTCTCCCACACCCTGCTCGAGGGCCTCGGCATCGTTCTCCTCGTCCTCTTCGTCTTCCTCGGCAGCGCCCGCGCCGCCCTGCTTACAGCCGTCACCATTCCCCTGTCGCTCCTCTTCGCCTTCGTCTGCATGCACTTTTCCGGGATCCCGGCCAACTTGCTCAGCCTCGGCGCGCTCGATTTCGGCATCATCGTGGACGCCACGCTGGTCATGGTGGAGCACGTCCTCCACACCCTGCACGAGCGCCAATCGGAGCCCGGCTTCATTGAAAACGGAGGCGTCTTCGCCGCCATTCGCGACGCGGCGCTCGAAGTCGAACGGCCCATCTTCTTCTCCCTGCTCATCATCATCTCCGCCTATATCCCGCTCTTCACGCTCGAACGCGTGGAACGAAAACTCTTTACCCCCATGGCCTTCACGGTTTGCTACGCGCTGCTCGGCTCCATGCTGCTCGCGCTGACGCTCATCCCGGTGCTCGCCACGTACCTCTTCCGCAACGGCGCCAAGAGCTGGGAAAACCCCATCCTGCCGTGGCTCGGCCGCCGGTACGAAAGCGTCCTTGCCCGCGTCCTGAAAGCCCCGCTCGTCGTCTTCGGCGCTTCGGCTGCCATCGTTGTTGCCAGTTTCGCGCTCGCCGGTGCCCTCGGTATTGAATTCCTACCTAACCTCGACGAAGGCGTCATCTGGGTCCGCGCCAATCTCCCGGCCGGCATCTCGCTCGAAAAATCCGCCAACGTCGCCAATCAAATTCGCGGCATCATCAGCCAGTACCCGGAGGTCCAACTCGTCAGCTCCCAGTCCGGCCGCAACGATTCCGGTACCGACCCCTACGGCCCCAATCGCAACGAGTTCTTCCTCGCCCTGAAGCCCTACGACACCTGGCCCGATGGCATGGACAAGCAGAAGTTCATCGAAGTTCTCAGCAAAAAGCTGAACGAACAAATCCCCGGCGCGGCCTTCAGTTTCACGCAGCCCATCGTTGATAACGTCACCGAATCGGTCACCGGTTCCGCCGCCGATCTCGCCGTCATCATCCGCGGTCCCGATCTGGCCACGCTCCGCCAATCCGCCCGCAAAACACTCGCGGTCATCAAGCAGGTGCCCGGTGCCGCCGATACGGCCATCGAACAGGAAGAGGACCAATCCCAACTCCGCCTCCGTATCGATCGCCAGACTGTCGCCCGCTACGGCATCAACGTCCGCGATGTGCAGGATGTCATCGAAATGGCGATCGGAGGCCGCGCCGCCGGCACGATGTTCGAAGGCGAACGCCGCTTCGATATCACCGTCCGCTACATTCCCGAAGCCCGTACCAACATCGCCGCCATCGGCAACGTGCTCATCCCCACCCGCGAGGGCGGCCGCGTGCCGCTAAACCAGCTCGCCGAAATCAAAGTGGTCAACGGCGCCAGCATCATCGCCCGCCGTGAAAATCAACGCCAGATCACCGTCCGCACCAACATCCGCGGACGCGATCAGGGCAGCTTCGTCGCCGACGCGCAGAAACGCTTCACGGCCGATGTCCAACTCCCGTCCGGCTACGAAGTCAGCTGGGGTGGCCAGTTTGAAAACCTACAACGCGCGCAGAAGCGGCTCAGCGTCATTCTCCCCATCACCATCGCCATCATCTTCGTCCTGCTGTTCTTCATGTTCGGCTCGGCGAAATACGCCGGCATGGTACTGATGAACGTGCCGTTCTCGCTCGTCGGCGGCATCCTCTTCCTCTACATCCGCGGCATCAATCTCAGCGTCTCCGCCGCCGTCGGCTTCATCAGCCTCTTCGGTGTCGCCGTCATGAGCGGTGTTCTGGTCATCGCTGAAATCAATCGCCTGCGCCGCACGCAGCCGGAACGAACTGTGCAATGGTGTATCGTCCAAGGGGCGCTCGGCCAACTGCGTCCCGTGCTGCTGATGGTCGTCGTCGCGCTCCTCGGTATGGTGCCGGCCGCGCGCGCCAGCGGCATCGGGTCCGATGTGCAGCGCCCGCTCGCCACCGTTGTCGTCGGCGGCCTGCTCTCCACCCTCTTCCTCACACTCCTTGCCCTGCCCAGCATGTACGCACTCACCATCCGTTCGGAGACGAAATGAAAAAGCTGCAAGTGTCCATCTACCTGAAAGAGACCGATCGCAAGGACGACATACCGCTCCACGAACTCATCGTCCGCCGTCTGCTGCACTCCGGCATCGCCGGCGCCTCCGTCATGCGCGGCATCATGGGCTACGGCCGCCACGGCCATGTACATCGCACGCGCCTGTTCGGTGTCTCTGACGATCGCCCCATCGTCATCATCGCCGTCGACGATCACGATCGCATTCTCGCCTTCCTCCCCGAACTCAAGTCGCTCCTGCCCGGAGGTCTCATCACCATAACCGAAGTGGAAACGTTGTGACGGCCCACGCCGTCTGCGGTGCTCTGGCAGCACTCGCCGCGCGCCTGCTACTACCCGGCCACAGCCCGGAAAGCTATCTCTTGCCGATCGCTCTCGGCGCCGCTGGCGGCATCGCCGCCGATTGGCTCGGCCGCCGCGCCCACCTCTATCTGCCCAACCAACCCGCCAGCTGGGCCATGTCCGTCCTCGGTTCCATGGCGTTTTTATTGGTCTACGGCGTCATCGGACACTAAACTAAAGTGTGCCTGCTGAAACCGCCCCGCAGCCTTTCCAGGGAGTCATAAAGACCCTCCTCCGCCTCGCCCAAAACTACAAGGGCCAGTTCGCGGTCATCAGCCTTTTCGCCCTCCTCGCCACCGCCGCCGATCTTCTCCAGCCGCTCGTCTACCGCCGCGCCATCAACGCCGTCGCCGGCCTCTTCGTCGATCAAGCCACCACCCAGCAAATCCTCGCCCCGCAAACCCCGGAACAAACTCTCACTACCCTCGTCCAATCCGTCGTCCTGCTCTTCTTCATCTCCGTCATTGGCTACTTCTTCTCCCTGCGCTCGGACTACTACGGCGCCAAAGTCGCCAGCACCATGGAGGCCAATCTCATCGTCTCCACCTTCGGCCACGTCCTCCGCCTCCCCACCTCCTTCTTCGCCCGTCGCGCCAGCGCCGGCATCGCCAAGCGTATCGATCAGTCCGATCAACTCGCCCCCGTCGTCCACGCCTTCTCCCAGCAAATCGCCCCGGAGGCCATCCGCCTCGTCGGCATCTGCGCCATTATGTTCTCCGAAAACTGGGAGATGGCGCTCGTCTCGCTCTCCATGCTCCCGCCGTATCTGTGGATCGCCCGCCGCTCCGCGCTCCGCATGAAGACCGGCCTGGAACCCTACTACGAACTCTGGGAAAACATTTCCGCCCGCATCACCGGCGCTCTCGCCAATGTCAAAACCGTCAAGCTCTCCGGCGCCGAAGCCCGCGAGGAAGACCGCCTCGATCGCGAAGCCCACTACGCCTACGGCGTCTACATCGAACGCATCCGCACCGCCCACCGCTACTACATCTGGCAAAGCGCGCTCAGCAATCTCAGCAAGTCGATGGTCCTGGGCTACGGCGGCTGGCTCGTCCTCCGCCACCGCCTCACGCCCGGTGACGTTGTCATGTTCGCCGCCTACCTCGACCGCCTCTTCGCCCCCGTCGACTCGCTCAACAGCATCGCCGTCAGCCTCCAGCAACACCTCATCTCCCTCACCCGCGCCATTCGCCTCCGCGACGAAGGCCCCACCGAAGCCCCCGGTGCCGACCTCGCCCCCGGCCCCGGCCGCGTCGAATTCCGCAACGTCCGCTTCGGCTACGTCCCCGAACGCGAAGTCCTAAAAGGTCTCAACCTCATCCTCGAACCGGGCAAGACAACTGCCCTCGCAGGACCCTCCGGCGCCGGCAAAACCACCACCGCCGATCTGCTGTTAAAACTCTTCGAGCCCAACTCCGGCGAGATTTTCATCGACGGCCATTCCATCGCCGAAACCGGACCCGCCCCGGTCCGTCGCGCCATCGGTGTCGTGGCAACGGACGGAGCCGTCTTCCGCGGCACGTTAGCCGACAACATCCGCTATAAACGCCCCACGGCCACCAAGGAAGAAGTGCTCGAAGCCGCCCACGCCGCCGGCCTCAGCCGCCTGCTGGAACGCCTGCCCGAAGGCCTCGAAACCGAGATCGGCGAAAACGGCGTGGGCCTCTCCGTCGGCGAACGTCAGCGTCTGCAAATCGCCCGCATCCTGGCCGACAATCCGCGACTCCTCGTCCTCGACGAAGCCACCGCCAACCTCGATTACGCCACCGAACTCGAAGTCAAACAATCCCTGCTTAACCTCAATCCCCGCCCCACCACGCTCATCATCGCCCACCGCTACACCATGATCAAGGAAGCCGATTACGTCTACGTACTCAAGGACGGACAGGTCGCCGAAGAGGGCACGCCCGAGCAACTCATCGCCGCCAATGGCTGGTTCTCCCAACTCGCCCAGCAGTCCGGCCAGCCCGAACCCGCCCCCATCCCGGCCGAACCGGAAGAGGAAGCGGAAGACGAGGACTAGACCGAAACCTTCCGCAATCGCCCGCCCAAAAACATCAACAGCGTCGCCACCGGCCAAACGGCCGCCACCGCCGCCACCGGGCTCAAAATCCCGTCCAGGCCGCCCTTCCAGCAGAAATACAGCGCCCCGCCCGCCTGCACCGCGCCTATTCCCATAAGCAGCGATCCTGCCAGTGCCAGATGTCGTCTCTTCATTACCCGGCCAGAATGCCAAAATCCACGACAATCTGTCTATAAGGAAGCTACCCTAGCAGTGTGATCCGTCGCTTACCCGATAACAACTTCTACCTCCACTCCCTCGCGCCCACTCCCCTTGCCCCCGTTTCGCTCTCCCCCGCCGACACGCCCATCTGGTGCAAGCTCGAATTCCTCAACCCCAGCGGCTCCACCAAGGACCGCATCGCCCGCTACATTCTCGGCAAAGCCTGGCGCGAAGGCCGCCTCCAGCCGGGTGACACCGTGGTCGAAGCCTCCTCTGGTTCGACGTCCATCGCCATGGCCCTCACCTGCGCCCAACTTGGCCTCACCTTCACCGCCTGTATGCCCGAAGGCGTCAGTAACGAACGCGTGTTGATGATCCGAGCCTACGGCGGCCGCGTCCGCTTCACGTCCAAAGAAGACGGCATCCACGGCGCCATCGGCGAAGCTGAACGCCTCGCCGCCGAAGAAAACTGCTTCCTCCCGCGCCAGTTCCAGAACATGGAGAACGCCACGGCCCACGCCTCCACCACCGCCCGTGAAATCGCCGAACAGATCCCCGGTGGCGCCGTCGATGCGGTCGTCAGCGGCGTCGGTACCGGCGGCACGCTCGTCGGCCTCTATCAGGGTCTTCGCGAAACCGGATCTCCCGTCCGCCCTGTCCTCGCCCGCCCCATCCAGTTGAACGGCGCCTCGGAGGTTGAATGCTGTAGCTTTTCCTCCCGCATCCCAGGCGTTGTCGATTCCGTTTCCACCATCTTCAACCCGGCCGAAATGCCCACCCTCGAGACCATCGAAGTTCGCGACGAAGATGCCATCCAAACCACCCGCCAGCTCATCGCCCGCGGTTTCCCCGTCGGCCCCAGCTCCGGCCTGAACTACTTCGCCGCGCAGACCATCGCCCGGTCGCTCGGTCCGGCCGCCCGTGTTGTCACCGTCTTTCCAGACCGGATGGAGCGCTACTTCACCACCGAACTTTTTTCTCCCTTCCGCTAGCCACTCGCCCGCTGCGCTGCGCCTCTCCAGGTATGATGTCCCTGATGCCGCCCCCCACCATCAACTCCTGGATCGATACCGCCCTCGCCGTCGCCCAGTCCGGCGGCCTCCCCGATTTCATTGAAGAGTTCCGCATGGCCGCCTGTCTCGGCATCTACCGCCCCAACTCGCCCCACGCCGATCTCATGCGCGACATCCTCCCCGTCCTCCGCGAACAAGGCGACCTCGACCA